>NZ_JVPL01000249.1:0-3312 GCF_001054655.1 Bacillus sp. 220_BSPC | reverse complement strand
ATGTATGAGATTACTTACAGACTGTAGCTATGATATAAGTTAATCTTAATACCATACTATTCTTTAGGAGTTCATAACATGCTAATTAAAACAGTAGCCATCTATAATCGAATCTCAAGGGATAATAACGAATCTGAAGATGTTCTACTTAATCACAGGACAATTACTAAAAGATTATGCGAATCAAAATCATATAAGTACAAGTTATATGAAGAGATTGAATCGGGAGGCAAGTTTGAAGAGAGAAAAGTCCCATTACAATTACTTAAGGATATTGCACAAGGCTTGTATTAAAGAATTCAGTAAAGACAGAAATAAAACAGATGGTCTTACTAGTGCTTGTCGGGAATGTAATAACAACCGAGAGTAAAAACGAAAGGAAAATGGTGATAATTTTACCAACGAGCAGAAGCTAGTAGCCTTTAAGAAGTACGGTAGATACTGTCAAATCTGCAAAAGCACTAGTAATTTTGATGTAAATCATAAACTTCCACAAAAGGTATGTAATTCTCATACAGCTAGTAATGACGACAATACTTGGATGTTGTTAAAGGTTGCAATAATGCAAAAGGAACACGAATCCTAATAGAAGTGATTCGAACCATACCAAATGAAATTTAGGACCAATGTTTTTAAGGAAATTCGCTAATGCAATCGATGAAGATAAATAATTAGGTGTCCCCCTATCCTCGAAAACACTAGTACTTTTGAGAGGGATCGGACACTTTCAGAAGGGGATAGATAGAGATGTATGGCGCAAGTGGCAAAGCCTCCATTTGCCCAAAACAACATCTCTATTTATCGTCTGGGAAAGTTATAAACAATACAGAAGGAGAACGATACAGGAATTAACAGAAAGTCTGTTGTAGAATATCTTAAAGCGTTGTTTGAAGAGGAAATCCTATACTGTGTATACTTTCAAATCAATCATTCAATTACAAAGAACTACTACACAAGATGGGTTCATAAAGAACAAACTGCTGAATGGGCAATATCGCTTGTAGAATCCCATTACAAGACTGATAAAAGCAAATTTAAAGATGGAGCGCCTAGAGTATAGACGAAAGAGGAGTCTCTTAATTGAGGCTCTTTTTGTATATTGGAGCGGATCATTGAACGTATTGGAGGAAAGCATCTGTATACACCCATGATGGTGTGAAAAAACCGATACGAAGCGCATTTTGATTAAGCAAAGTCAATTTACAGTTAAGAATTTTGTTATATGTTTGAAGGAAAAGGGTTTTATTAAGTGTCAAAATCACCCGTAATACAGTCCTCTGATAAATTTAATAACTCTGTTTGAAAATCTTCTTGTATTTTATCCGTATCACTAAGCAGAAATGGCTTTTCTAATTCGTATTTAAATCAGTTATTGTTTTAAGGTAAATCCCCAACCTAACATGGTAGGGATTTCTGTTCGAATGGATAAATCAGAGAAACAACTAGGAGAGAGCTATATCCGATGGCCACCTTTTAGTTTATGGCTATAAGGCCTACGATATAAGACTTTTTTTCTGTAATAAGAAATGCACACAAGCCAATTCCTTCTATTTTAAATATATTGATAGCATAATTTGAAAGGAGATGATAGATATGGATCTAAGTAACAATAAATGCTCATGCAGACAATGCAGCACATGTATTCCGTGCGGACCTCAGGGGCCTCAAGGGAAAACAGGTCCTCAAGGGCCTCGGGGGCCTCAAGGGCCTGAGGGGCCTCAAGGGCCTGAGGGGCCTCAAGGGCCTCAGGGGCCTCAAGGGCCTCAGGGGCCTCAAGGGCCTCAGGGGCCNNNNGGGCCTCAGGGGCCTCAAGGGCCTCAGGGGCCTCAAGGGCCTCAGGGGCCAGGGGGTGCTTTGGCTTATGGATCATTGTATAATCCGTCTGAAATTTTTGTCACAGTGTCTCAGGTAAGTCCACCTGCTTTGGGGCAGAAGGTTGTATTCACTACTCCTGGGCCGTTATTAGAAACAGCTCCATTTCCTCCTGGTCCTGGCCCTTATACTGATCTTGAGGTTTTGACTGCTGGGGTATATGAGATCAGCATGGATTTAACAGCTAGCCTTATTAATGCTTCTAACTTGGCGTTTAATACGAAGTACAGTTCAGGTTATTCATAAACGATACAACTCCAGTTCTTGAAAGCACTTTTGAATCCTTTAATCGTATTACAGGCGGACCAGGCGGTAACCCGCCGCAACTTGAAATTAGAAACACGATAGGAAGAACAATCCAACTGCGATTAGCCGCAAACGATAGGCTAAGTATTAGGGTAATAGCTGCATCTCTCAATGTAATGTATAGGTATCCTTCAATAGTGGTTACAAAAATCGCCAACTAATTCCCTAAATGGGACAAGCCAAAGTCCGTAAATAGGAGAACGAAGAGTCCACCCTCAAGGTTGTGGGCTTTTTCTGTTTTACAACTTTCAGATGCTTATTGACCGTTGTGGTTTTTAGTTTCACAGGTAAATTAAACGAAGTCTCATCCCTTCTTCACCTGAACTTCCCCGTTCGTCCATAAAAAAACCGCCGAAAATGGCAGCTGTAACTGAAGTAAAGCACTCGTTAGTTGAATAGTACTTCAGTAAGAGAAAGCCCCCTATTCAAACGACATGTAATAAAGTTATATAATTTGTATTTCTAGTATCGCCAATATTCAACTATAGGATTAAATAATACTCTGCCTACAAAGAGAATCACTGTTTCCAGGTATATACAATCGAGTTACTAGAGCTTCAACATTTCAGTTTTTCATGTAAAAGAAACTAAAAAAAGTGATAATAAGGATTGAATTTATCTTCTTTAACCATCTGCCGTATAATCCAATAACCAATTTTCCCTGATATTTCCAGACCATTAATGATAAAGCCAAGCATTCCTAACAAACCAAAGGTTGCGTTAAGAAGAAATACCTTGGGTTGTGGTTACTTTACCATCGGTTTTACCATCTAGCATGAACGATTGAAGTTACCAAAAGTGAACATACCAAAGGTGACCTCATCTCACTTCCCAAAAAATCCTAAAGTTATCGACAAAGCAAAGAACCCCCTTTCATCTCGATGTATGAGATTACTTACAGACTGTAGCTATGATATAAGTTAATCTTAATACCATACTATTCTTTAGGAGTTCATAACATGCTAATTAAAACAGTAGCCATCTATAATCGAATCTCAAGGGATAATAACGAATCTGAAGATGTTCTACTTAATCACAGGACAATTACTAAAAGATTATGCGAATCAAAATCATATAAGTACAAGTTATATGAAGAGATTGAATCGGGAGGCAAGTTTGAAGAGAGAAAAGTCC
>NZ_JVPL01000248.1:0-626 GCF_001054655.1 Bacillus sp. 220_BSPC | reverse complement strand
AAAAAAAGTCTACCAATAGGGTACTTTTTTGTATAATTAAGAAACACAACTAGAGATAACATGGAGACGGGAAAATAATGAGTAAAAAGATTTTCACAGAGAAAGAGACCAAGCAGCTATCAACTAATAAATATGTTAAAGCAGTTGGTACAAAAGGAATCACTTATACAGATGAATTTAAGCATATTTTTATTTCTGAAAGAGAGAAAGGAAAGGCTGCGAGAGAAATATTTGAACATTGTGGGTTTGATCCAGAGGTTTTGGGGATGGACAGAATTTATTCCGCGAACAAAAGATGGCAAAATGCTTACAAGAATAAGGGGATAATCGGTTTACTTGACACTAGAACTGAAAACTCAGGACGTCTTAGAGAAAAGGAACTTACCTTAGAAGAGAAAAATGCTCGTTTAGAAGCACAAATTACCTTACTAAAGGCGGAAAACGAACTATTAAAAAAGATTCGTATTGCAGAAAGGGGGACGAAGAAATAGAGCTTTCTCCTAGCCAAAAGTATATACTTATTCGGTCAGTGGTTGAAAAGTATCAATTGAAAAATATGGTCAGTTATCTTTGTACTCTGGCTGGCGTCTCAAGAAGTGGTTATTATAATTATTTCTCGTTGGAAT
>NZ_JVPL01000247.1:0-8453 GCF_001054655.1 Bacillus sp. 220_BSPC | reverse complement strand
AATTTACTCGTGAAAGGAGCATTATCCATAGAATGCAGCAGCAATCTCATGAGATATCAGCGTTTACTCGTGAGTTTAGTCGATTTACTCGTGAGTTTGGAGCAAATACTCGTGAGTTTAGTCGATTTACTCGTGAAATTGGAGCAAATACTCGTGAGATAAGCCAACTTTACTCGAGTGGTTTAGCTTCTAATCCGCCTGTGTTAAGGATATGTACCTTTACATCTATATCGTGTATTGAATCCTTATCTAAATAATCCTTCGGCTCTTTTAAATGATTCTTTTGCCAGTATTTTGTTTCTTTGATATAAAGGGTGTTGCCTAAGTTTAAAGGGTCTGCGTTCTTTTGGAGCCCTGTTTTAAACGTTGTTTGGATTTCTTTTTTTATTTGGCTTTCGAATTTGCGTTTTATTTTCTCGATATCGATTTGGGTATCAAGCCCCAGTATTTTGCCGGATACGTTAATTTGAATATCGAATTTGTACTTTCCATCCTTGAGAACAGGTTTTACTTTATGATCCGGATGGGAGAAAGAGGCATAGATGTCTTGCTTATTCATGATGATGTTCACTGGAGTTTTGTTGGTCCTTTTAGTGAGCCAGCGGACACCGCTCAATTCTTTTTCAGAGAACCAGGGCTGGGACACTTTATAGTAAATGACAAATGCACCATCCATATAGAGACTTTTTCGATTTTTATCTTTTTCCTTCCAAACTTTATCGTTCCAGGAAATGGAGGGTAAAATGGTTGTAGATGCTTTTTCCCGCTGATTGGAATAATACCTTTGGACCGTAATGGGTTGGATGAATGATCTAATCCGGTATACATCATCCGGAAAATATAATGTCGTGTATAAAGGCGACAAATTAAAAAAGCCGTTAATGGAAAATAGCTCATCCATTGAACTTTTTGTGGCAAAAATATTGGCTGAGTATCTAAGCAATTGGTTTCTGTAAATATAATCCACTATTTCTGTGCTTTGCCGATTCAAAACATTTTCACTGATTACAAATGTGGATACATGCCCTATATAGAGAGACTGTTGAGTATTGCGCATTAGTTGATTAATGGCGATTGAAATGGACCGTCCTTTTTGTTTCCCTACATATACGGGAGGGGCTTGAGTCGGCTTCGATTCCGTTTTAGCTACCGCAGCGAAGTCTACAAGTTGCGTATAAACTATGTATTCCCCATCTTGGAAATCTAACCCGATGGCTGTTATATAATGAAAGTCCTGGATTGTTTTTTCATCCCAACAGCCTGAAAGTAATAGGATTAAATGTAGGGTCAACCAAATTTTACAGATGCGGAACATGCCTTACTGCCCCTTTCTCGTCTTATCATCAGCTGCCAAAGATCGTTTACTGATGGAATTCCATGGCCTCTTTATGAATGAATCCAGTATTTTTGTGATCCTTAGCGGGTTCATTCCTCCAATATATGGAAGACCGAATGAATCAAGCCTGGATAGTAATGTGACAATGGAAAGGAAACCGATTATCAAGCCATAGATTCCATAAATGCAGCTTAGTAACAGCACAAACATTCGCAGAACGGTAACGGCACCTGTTAAAGACTGGTTTACAAGTGTATAAGATGCAACTGAGGTTACGGCGGTGACCACAAGCATGGTTTGCGAGGTCAGTCCTGCCCTAATTGCAGCATCACCGACAATGAGACCTCCTACAACTGCAACTGTCTGCCCAACCGCTTTAGGTAACCTGACCCCTGATTCACGGAATAATTCAAATAAAATGAGCATGAGAATGAATTCCATCGTGGCAGATAAGGGAAGTCCCAGCCTTGAAAGGGTTATCGTGGCTAGTAACGGGAACGGCACCTGTTCAATATTGAAAGCGGAAATCGATATCCAAAACCCCGGCAATAAAACGGTAATGCCAAGCCCCATAAAGCGAAGAAGTCGCTCAAGGCTTACAAATAGAAAAGGAAGATTCGAATCTTCTGCGGTTTTTATTTGCAATAGTAAAGTAGAAGGGGCCACGATTATCGTTGGCATACCGTCCACGATTAGAATGAATCTTCCTTGATTGAGTGCTTCGACTACAAAATCGGGGCGACTCGTATAATGAGTGAGTGGAAATATACTAAATTTACTGTTAGTGATTAATTCCTCCAATTGTTGGCTGCTCACCAAAATATCAATATCAAGGGAGTTGATTTTCGATCTTACATTTTTAACAAGTTCTTTATCGATGATGTCATCCATGTACATTAGTGCGACTTTCGTTTGACTGCGCCTGCCAACGATAAAGTCTTCATAGGCAAGCGATTTGGTTTTTAGCCGCTTTCTGATTAAAGCTGTATTCATGGATAAATCTTCGACAAATCCATCTCTTGGCCCCCTTACCGAGACCTCGAAGGAGGACTCCTCAGGCTGCCGGTTCGGAACTTTGGACAAATTAATGGAAAATAAATCTTGTGTTAGCGGTATGAACAATAGAGCATTCCCGGAGAAAATCTGCTGTTGGACACTAATGAATTCACTATCAATGGTCACTTTCGTCAAATCCACCAATGGTTTTAGCTTGTTGATAACCTTTTCTGCATCTATTCTCTCATCCAATTGCATCATTTTATTTAACTTTTCTAAAATTCCTTCGTTCAGTAAACTGATATCAGCCATACCCGAGCAGTAAAAAATAAGGATTGGAATGGGCCTTTCGGTTTCTCCGATATAAATCTTGTCAAATAAGATATCTGAGCTTGAACTGAATAACTCTCGAAATGTCTCCTCCCTTAATTCAGGGAGGGTTGGCTCATTTTTGGATCGTTTCATTCTCATGTTTTTTACCCTCCTTAGAACTAATGAAAGTGCCGATAAACAAAAAGGCGGACAAAAGTATCAGGAAATAAAGAGCACCAGGGTAGTAAAAGGTTTGGGTTATATGCAAGAACTTGAAATTACTGTAGGGAACGATGGAGACGATCACCATAAGAAAGCCTACAGCGAAGAGAATTCCCAGCTTCATTTGGTTCGTTTTTTTATTAAAGACTTCAGTTATTAAGAATAAAGCCAGTGAAACACGAATATAGGCCCCAGCAAGCCATTGATAAATGGAAAAGAAATCTGTATGTTCGATATATTTTCCAATAGTCAGCAGCCGCCACTGTTCATAGGCAGGATACCTCATGGCTTCGGCTAAGGTCGGCCCGAATTCAGCGAGTGCAGCTGTTAATGGGCCGAGAAGTAGGAACACTAATCCGAGGCATATGAAAACCAATACTTTCCGACTGATCTTATCAGAAATATTTTCCTGAAAGAAAGCCAGTAAAATCAGTTCGGCAAGGCCATAACCAGTATATAGAAAGCTCTTAACACCATGAAAATAGCCATTCTCGAAAAGGGGAAGGAGGTGGCTGTAGTCTTTTGTCGGCATATTTCCGGTCGCGACGAAAATGCCAAGAATGATGACTATGGGCAATAATACAGAAGCGCAAATGGCAATGGAGCGCATACCTGAATGGGCAAGGAAGATACATAGCAGTGTAAACGGAATGATAATCGCTAAACTTGGGGTTTCAAAAAGAAAGCTTGTAGTGATCCAATCTATCGTTTCCTTTGTAGTCGCCAAAACAAGGCTGATCAGGTAGAGCACTATAAAGAATAAAGCGATATTTTTAATAGGTTTTCCAAATCTATTTTCAAGCCAATCCGTCAGGGATTGATTATTCATATTCTTGATTATCCTCGATAATATGTAGACCCAAATCGGGATCAACCCAATCGTAATGACAGAAAAAAACCAAGCATCCCTTCCGCCGGTGGATAGGAGGAAAGGGATCAAAATAACGTGATTAAGAAGGCCGATTGATAAAAAGAAGATGCTCAGGGTTTGTATCGAACTAATTTTCTTCAATATGATCCTATCCCCATTTCCATTGTTTAAAGATTGGATTGATGCAAAATGCCATTCATTTGTTTATGATTGCTAAATGAGGAAATAGTATACGCGCTAATGATATGGATTAAATTTCTGATATTTAGTGATGAGCAGTAGAGCAAAGCAAAGTATGCCGGAAAAAGGATTTGTCTTAATCGATAAAGAATATATATAGATGCTATTTTTATTGAACATCAAGGGGGAATGAAGATGGATTTAAGATACCCGGTCGGGAAGTTTCAGTTTGACGGGGAAATTACTAGTGGTGTAGCCGAAGGGTGGCTCAACGAGATTGAAGCCTTGCCTCAGATCCTGCGGGAAGCGGTAGGAAACATGGATGATGAACAGCTTGATACGGCTTATCGTCCTGGAGGATGGACGGTCCGCCAAGTGGTGCATCATGTTGCGGATAGTCATATGAATGCGTATATTCGCTTCAAATTGGCCCTTACGGAAGAAAATCCTGTCATTAAACCGTACGAGGAAGGGAAATGGGCAGAGCTGCCTGATTCTGATTTGCCGGTTGAAGTTTCTCTATCACTAATCGAAGCTGTACATATCCGCATGGGCAAACTTTTATCGGGGCTTCATGCAGACGACCTGAGCAGAACATTCATCCATCCTGATTCAGGAGAGGTGACAGTCGGTGAAAATATAGGAATTTATGCATGGCACGGACGCCATCATCTGGCTCACATTACTACTTTATCAAAGCGCCAGGGATGGTGAATATGACTGAGAAAGGTGTGATTACTGTGAACGCCGATGTGAAAATCGAACAAAAAACATCAATCGAAGACCATCTTAATGAACTGTCTGACCTTTTGGTGCAAGTGGTGGATGATGGTGCGTCCATCGGTTTTTTACCACCCATGGAACGGTCTGAGGCGATTGATTATTGGAGTAATGCCATAAATCCTGATGTGATTTTATTAGTCGCTAAGTTACAGGGTAAGATTGTCGGGAGTGTACAGTTACATTTATGTTCAAAGCAAAATGGCGGCCATCGAGCGGAAATCGCAAAATTAATGACGCATACTGGTTATAGAAGAAATGGCATAGGACGTTCACTCATGCTAGAGGCTGAGAAGAAGGCCAAACAGGAAAGGCGGACATTATTGGTCCTGGATACGAGGGAAGGAGATCCTTCAAATCTCCTGTATACCTCATTGGGATATATTCAGGCAGGCAGGATTCCTGAATATGCGAAATCTGCAAATGGTGAATTCCAACCGACCATTTTTTATTATAAAAATAATCTCGGGTAACGAATTGAATGGGGGGAATCCAAGTGCAAGCTTCAATCGAAAAAGATGGTAATGGGATTATCGCAAGATTCGATCGCCTGCTCAATCATTCGGTTGAAAAGGTATGGGGTGCTTTAACGGAGAATGATAAGTTGGAAAAGTGGATGTCCAACCTGGAAATGAAGGACCTCCGAAAAGATGGGACGATAAAATTCAATTTCAATGATGGGTCAGGGAAATCTTTTGATATGAAGATCAGGGACTTCCGGGAATCTGCCGTTTTAGATTTTGAATGGGGGGACGGCTGGGTTCGTTTCGAGGTATCCCCTGAAAAGGATGGATGCTCATTGGTATTGAAAGAATCCATTACGCCAGTTAATGATCATACATCAAAAGATTTGGCAGGCTGGCATATTTGCCTAGGTATGTTTAGTGATTTACTTGATGGACACCATCAGGACTTCCCAATGGATGAATGGGAAAAATGGCATAAGGAATATACGGCTGCCGTCAAACGAATGGATGGATAATGAATGTGTGACAGGCAGCAGGATACATAAGGAAGCGGAACAATGAATTTCGGCCAAAGCCGAAGTGATGCTTCTGCCATGAAGGAAGTTTTTTATTGATATTCCGGTTTGCTCCATGTTAAGATGACTTTAACTTTTAAGAAATGGAGGTTTTCCTTGTGACATATATCAGACTGCGTTTCCAATCTTTGAACCGTTAATTGAATACGTTCAAGAGCTCTGCCGTCCGCAGGGTAAATGGGAATGGTCTGTCTATTTTTAAGGAAACCTTCATTTTACGCATTTAAGAAAAAAGAGACCCAACCTCTTTTTTTTGTGTCCAGCTGTAGCCGGGGCAACCTTTGTGATCATAGGTTTTCACGATTCCAGTTGAATTTAAAATGGAAGAATTTATATAAAGGGAGAATTACATTACCTATCCAAGGGTCATTTTGGATAGATCTGAGATTCTTCATTGTATTGACCAAACCGAAGGCCAGTGGGAGATTGATTTTTTATCGTGAAAATAGTCATCCTCTCAGGTTTCTTTAGATAGGTTCTGATCCATTTACTCTAAACACAGGCAAATAGCCTGTGTTTTTTTTAGGGCATTAAGAACAAATATTGAAAATAGAATGAGGTGTTTAAGAGATGAAATCATTAAATGAACAAGTAAAGGACAATTGGAAAAAGAATATCACTCTTTTTCTAGGCAGTCAGACGATATCCCTCTTTGGCTCGTCCTTGGTCCAGTATGCCATCATGTGGTATATCACATTGAATACACAGTCGGGTGTCATGATGACGATATCCATCGTTTGTGGTTTCGTGCCCACCTTCATACTCTCCCCAATCGCGGGGGTATGGGCAGACCGCTATAATCGGAAGATACTGATCATTCTTTCGGATTCTTTGATTGCCATTTCAACGCTCGTATTGGCCATCTTGTTTTTAATCGGCTACGATGAGCTTTGGCTGCTTTTCGTCATGTCCGCTGTCCGCGCAATCGGAACTGGGATCCAGACTCCTGCAGTCGGGGCCATTCTCCCGCAACTTGTGCCAGAGGATAAGCTTACGAAGGTGAACGGGACAAATGGAAGCATTCAAGCGCTAGTGATGCTCGTTTCCCCCATGGTGAGCGGCGCGCTGCTTACGATGGCTTCAATCGAAACCATTTTCTTCATTGATGTGATTACAGCTGCAATTGCCATCTTCACATTGCTGGCCTTTTTGAAAATTCCAGCACATTCGAAGGCATTACAAAAGCAAACAACCAGCTATTTCACCGATTTGCAAGAAGGCTTCATTTATATCAGGAATCACGACTTTCTTAAGAAGTTCTTTATGTTTTTCGCATTTTTCTTCGTGCTTGCCGCACCAGTTGCATTCCTAACACCGCTTCAAGTCACACGCTCTTTCGGGAATGATGTTTGGCGGTTGACTGCGATAGAAATCACCTTTGCCATCGGTATGATGCTAGGCGGGATTTTCATGGCTTCCTGGGGAGGCTTTAAAAACAAGATCCATACGATGACACTTGCAAGCCTTATAATTGGTGCCTGTACTTTCGCTCTTGGAATCATCCCGGTTTTCTGGATTTACTTGATCATCATGGGGGTAGTGGGATTGGCGATGCCCATTTTTAATACGCCGTCCATGGTCTTGTTACAGGTGAAAATCGAGGGTGATCTTCTTGGGAGGGTATTTGGTGTTTTAGGAATGATCTCGACTTCCATGATGCCCCTGGGAATGCTTGTATTCGGACCGATATCCGACATCATTAAAATAGAATGGCTCCTTATAGGAACTGGTATATTGCTGTTCATTCAAGGTTTTTTCCTGCTGGGCAGCAAAGTGTTGATCGAAGCCGGAAAACCTATCTCCAAAGATGCCTCCGAGTAATGGGGCACGGAACGACATGTCAGGCTGAAGGATTTTCAGCATGCCGGATATTTATTCTTGTAGAAAGATGATACCATGAAAGTCATCATTTGATTGGGGAAGGAGGAAAAGATGGGTTTTTTGGGGAAATTATTTAATTGGATGGTAGTTATCGGAATGATTCTTCTTATAGGACGATTGATTACGATGGCGTTCTTGTTTCTGGAAATTCCATTTACGACCTTTTTCAAGGATTACAGTCTCATTTCGATCATCATTTTAATAATAGGTGCAATTGGTCAGCAATTCACCAAGCCGGGTAAAAAGTAAATGAGTTATCACCTTTCCTTTTCATGAAAAGAATCAGCTTCGAATTCACTAGACCGAGATATTCTAATGTCGGTCTAGTTTTTTATTTAAGCTATGTTAAATAATTCTGACTGTGGAACAACATCGCTATCGGCAATGAATTGTCGTCGGACAATACACTTTGCACCGATGCTTGGAGGGCATTTTCACCTAGGCAAGAAATAAAGGATTGGAACACTACTGTTTTAAATCAGACGGTGCAGAACGTGTAAGAGGGATTTATCATATCCAAAATGTTAATAATTATCACATTCTATTAAAAGGTTGGATACAACGACTTAATGGAGTAGCAACAAAATACCTACCCCATTATTTGAGTTGGTTTCATTTCTTGGATATGATTAAACATCGAAGTGATAACATTTCAATAAGTAGTATGATAGTAGAAAGTTGTCTTTTCAAGACAGATTTACTTATAAAGAGTTAAAGATTATCAACCTTAATAAATGAATACATTGGAACTAAGGGGGCGGAAAATTGAATATAGAAGTTGGCTATTTCCCGAAGAGATATTATGACTCAAATCCTGATGCTGGAGGTTTTTT
>NZ_JVPL01000246.1:0-57279 GCF_001054655.1 Bacillus sp. 220_BSPC | reverse complement strand
CAGTTATTCGGCAGGAGTCCCGCAAATTTCTTCCATCCTTTAAGGATTACAGTAAAAAAACATCAAGGATCACCTATTCTTAAATTTGGTTCGGGATGAGTCTTGCCTACGGTTTTTCTTAAAATTTAATTCCAGTTTATTCCAGAAATCCACTCCCTGTCTGCCCAGCCTCCTCGACGCTAGCGTCTGCGGGGTCTCGGCTAGCCAGCATCTCGGCAGGAGTATGGCAAATTTCTTAATATATTGGACATCCAAAATAACTTTATTGAATATTAACCAAGTTCTCCTTTAAAAAGCAGGATTTCGACAAACTAAAAAGGGCCGGTTAACAACCGGCCCTTTTTACTCAAACTTCCATCTCTTTAAAAATATCGGCTTCCTGACCTGCATTCAAGCTAAGTACATCCTCTACATCTTGATAAGATTTCCCATAAAGATCATCATCCTTGTAAGTATGGATTTCAGAATAAATCTCTTTCATGAAATCAAATACATCTTCTTCATCAACAGATGGATTTGCCGGCCAATACAAGATTTCCATAGGCGTATTCTCCTTGGTGGCAAGCGATTTTCTGCTGTAGGAAATCGAAGAGGCGTGCTTGAATCCTTCCCTTTTATAAAATTTCAGCCTTTTAAATGTATCATCATCATTTTCTTGTACTGGTTCTACTTCCAGCAAGATCGTTTTCTGCTTTTTTTGCAATTTTTGAATTAATTTCCTTCCAAGTCCCTGCCCCCTTGATTTCTTTGATACAAAAAGGTAATCAACGAATATAAACTCGTCCCCTTCCACATATAATAAAACATGGTCGGGCCCTTCATCCTTTTTATATATTTCCTGTTTATCTTCTAAAAGAACTTCTATGTGTTCTTTTGACTTCATTTCTTCAATAGGGAAATACTGGTTTAGCTTTTCATACCAATTCATAATTTAATCTCCTCATTTGCTAGTTTATACTTTCCAGATTTTTTCTTATCCACTACAATGGAACTTGAATAGCTTGAAAATATTAGGAGGGTTTTGATGATCAGCTACTTTTTGGACTTTTTTTTAGTCGCCGCTTGCGTTATTGGCATTACGGCTGTGAATGGCGTTGTGACGAATGGCATCGGCGAAAAATGGTTTGGCGGGAAACGTCACTCTCATATTTTCGATCAATCGAAACGAATTCAGTCAGGGTGGAGTCAAGTTGGCGGGAATAAAAAGCGGTAATTCAGAGAGAATTTGGATGACCGGAAGGAACTTCCTGGGTCATCCTTTTTTTCATGGGGTATAGTCTACTCCCTTTGTATATCGATTTGCTGCATTCCACAATAAGTATTCATCAATACCATTATCATTCAATGCTTTTATTTGGGCTTCAACTTCTTCCTTACCATACCTTTGGTAATTTCCATCGCCTAAATAAGAGGCAGTAAAATCTTGCAGCCAAGGTCTTGAAGTAGGTGGTGTTTTTAATTCCTTCAGCTTCCCGTTCTCCAATTTCGCATATTCCTTAACGAGATTATAAGGCTCCAAATCAGGCTTTTCGATACCAAAATAAGATGTCCAGTGACTCGGGTAGATCATCGAGGAAATTACATCAACATTCTCAGAGATTTTTGTGAAGTTTTGCCCAATTCCAGGAGCTTCAGGCAATGTAGCCGCATATCCAAAAATATCAACTGACACTTCGACATCGTATGGCTCCAGTTGCTTCCTCGCATAACTTACGAAATCCGTCACTGCCTGAACCCTTTTGGCTGTATGACTCATTTTCGCTTCATCATATTCACCGACATTATATTTCAAATCATCTTCTTTATTTTCGAATCCTTCGGGAAAACGGACATAGTCAAATTGAATTTCTTTAAAACCCATCTTTGCCGCTTCAATGGCAATACCGACATTATAATCCCACACTTCTTTTAAGAATGGGTTAACGAAGGCTTCCCCTCGGCCATTCTTCCATACCTTTTCACCATCTAAAAAAGACAATTCAGGTTTCTCTTTGGCCAAAAGGGAGTCTTTAAAGACGACAACCCTTGCAATCGGATAAATCTGTTTATCCTCAAATTTTTTCAGCATTGCCCTTGGGTTTTTTATGTAGTCTTTACCAATCCCAGCATATGGAGAGTCGGGATCTTCCGTTTTATACGTTACATTCCCCTTGTCATCCTTAATGTCAATGACCATCGCATTCAAATCGGTTTCATCTACATAATTAATAAGTTCATTCAATTTATTGCCACCCGCTGCAGGCCCTGTCACATATATTCCGCGTACAGCATCCGGATAGTCGAATTTCAACCCCGAATCAAAAACAAAACGCGGTACGCTCGCAGGCAATTCTTTATTTTCTAATGCTACCTGCCTGGTTTCGTTCATGCCTTGCGCATGAACTGGCTGTTGAATCAGGAATAAGCATATACCTGTCATCAACCATTTACACATTGGTTTCATTTTCTCCACCTCATTCGCCATCAGTCATCAATATTCAACAAATATAATAAACCCCTTTCTTTAATACCACAAACAATTAACTTTACTCCTATAATTGATAAATAATTAAAAAAACTGCTTTACAAAGTTTCAGCTTAAGAATACGTTCACAATCCTGTATTCCCTTGTGAGTATCCTTCCCTAAAATGGTCTGCTCATTGTGATATATGTTAAACGGTTTGATTTTCCTTGAAGCCTTCATTTCTTCCATGTCAAAAAAAAGAAACGGAAAACCCTTTCTATTGGCTTGATTTCCGTTTCGATTATACATTTAATATGAATAAATGCTAAAATACAGTATAGTGGACATTTCGTATTCTCAAAATGGCATCGATACAGGACAAAACGGCCCTCCACAAGATTCAAATGAGCGTTTCCCCACAAAGGAACATGCACATTTCTTTCAAAGAATGTGGATTCATTTTCTATTTATCCTTACAATAATGAAGAGCGAATATCCATTTATCAATAAACGTATTTAGAGGAGTGACTAGCAGTTGAAAAGGATTTTCTCCGGCATTCAGCCATCCGGTTCCGTTACTTTAGGAAATTACATCGGAGCCATGAAACAATTCGTTAACTTACAAAATGAATATGAATGTTTCTTTTGTATTGTTGACCAACATGCAATTACAGTTCCACAAGACCGCATCAAGTTAAGGAAAAACATTAAAACATTGGCTGCTTTATATCTGGCCATTGGCCTGGATCCTGAAAAGAATACCATCTTCATTCAATCAGAAGTACCAGCGCATGCACAGGCAGGCTGGATTTTACAGAGTATATCCTATATCGGGGAACTTGAGAGAATGACACAATTCAAGGACAAATCCGCTGGCAAAGAAGGGGTATCCGCAGCACTGCTCACTTACCCGCCGTTGATGGCTGCCGATATTCTCCTTTATAGTACAGATGTGGTCCCTGTCGGGGAAGATCAAAGACAGCATCTAGAATTGACACGCGATTTGGCTGAACGATTCAATAAAAAGCATAATGACATATTTAAAATCCCGGAAATCAGCCTCCCTACAGAAGGGGCCCGTATCATGTCCCTTCAGGAACCAAACAAGAAAATGAGCAAATCCGATCCTAATAAAAAGGCGACGATTGCCTTATTGGATGATCCGAAGCAAATCGAAAAAAACATCAAGAGCGCAGTTACCGATTCGGAAGGAATTGTCCGTTACGATAAGGAAAACAAAGCAGGTGTTTCCAACCTGATGTCCATATACTCCATTTTCAGTGGAAAATCCTATTCAGAAATTGAAGAGATGTATGATGGCAAAGGCTATGGTGACTTTAAAAGTGATTTGGCTGAGGTGGTTCTTGGAGAAATCCTGCCAATCCAAGAACGCTTTAATGCATTGATCGATTCACCTGAATTGGATGAAATTCTGGACCGCGGTGCAGAAAAGGCGAATATTGAAGCCAATAAAATGATTAGAAAAATGTATAATGGCATGGGACTTGGCAGAAAGAGATAAAAGAAGACGATCCTCAACGGATCGTCTCAGTGTGTAAACAAAAAGGTTTCGGATGGTATCATTCCGAAACCTTTTCTTTGTAGCTCTTGATTCTTTCTCACATTCTTGTCAAATATGTCACTCCTCCGCGGACTCAGGCAAATTTTCAAATTGTACATAAAAAACACCCCGTAAATGTTAGTTTGGTGTCTAACATTTACGGGGCAGTTCAAGTCTGCCTACAGTCTGACTTATCCTACCGGATCGTCTTTTTTGTTCATAAAATCGATGGGCTATCGCCAGCCTCCACTTGCCAAAGCTTTTCAAAAAAAGGCTGCCCTTTCACAAGATTTTCACAAAGTTGAAGGTGCTTCTCTGACCAGCCTTCCTTCATTTCTTCATATAACTCAAGCCAAGCTATCTGAAAATCCATTTCTTGAATGCTTTCATATTTCTCAGGGGCCCATTCTGTGTACCAATAGCGGATTTCAGCAGTGTTTTTCGCCGTGAATAATTGGTCCATGGCCATGAATAGCAATTGCTTAAGCTGTCTTTCTTTTCTTGTCAAACCGTTCATGAATAAGGGAGACGGCGACAAAATATGATATTCTTTCTCAGATGTAGGTTTTTCAGTAAAGGTGTAATCCATCTCATCATGGTTTTCTATCATGTCATAAACAATTTGTTCCTGCCGGGGAATTATTCTGCTTTTCCTAATCGGAATATGATAACCTATCGTATCAACAGCTAAAATTCCATTTCCGTCAGTCACGATAAAACAATAGTCAAGCTGTATTCGCTCATGATTTTTCCTTGCATATGCTTTTTGATAAACATCATTCAGCAATGGCTTAGGTAATTCTGACAAGTCGTTTTCTATGTAGTGGAACAATGTTGATGACACTTTCAACAAAGGAACTTGATCTAGTAGTTCGATCCCGTCATCTTTCCTCCATTCATGAAAATGACAAATATTATAGCCGTTTTCTTCTCCTTCAAACCAGTTAACCCATACATCATGAAGATATAGCATCATTCATCCCTCACTTAAACAAATTTCTGTTTGTCAATCAGTATAGGCAGTAACCATACAATTTATTCCTATTCTAGAAAACAGATTAAGAAAAAAAGAACGTATATATTAGCTCTATTTTGATAAGAATTCTTCAGATTGAATAATGAATGATCTTTTCACGGAGAGTTTTTCAAAATTTTTCACCAGGTAATAGCCACTACAGTATCCAAGCATATATGGATATCCTTTCGACCCAAGCAGAAGTACATCATGAAGAGGATCTGTACGTTTTATCGTGTGCTTTTCCTCTAAATGCTTTCTCCAATATTCTCGTAGTTTATCTTCCTGATATAACTTAGTCCAATTCGCTAAATATTTTGTTCCTAAATATTTTCCCACCGTTCTTTCCGCCAGTCCTTCCATGATCATCGTATCAAGGAGAGTGAATTCTTTTTGGTCCTTTTTCAAATGATGCAGACGGCAAACATGATGGTATTCATGAATCAACAGGGCCTCCATTTCCTTTTCGGCTATCCCCTTTCCGTAAAAAAGGAATAGTTTATCTTTAAAGGCCAACCCTGACTTCGTTTCAACTTTTTTATTCCACATCCCTGTAGACATGAGCGGGAAAATATATATGGGAACATCTGGCCCTCCCCATAGCTTCTTATAAGCTGTAAACAAGCTTTGTGTTTTTTCCCATACATCGTTTTCTTGCAAGTCTTCCCATGTGAGTTTAGTTTTTTGATTCGGAGAATACATGCCATGCTTCAATAAATGATGATAAATCATATCCGCATCAAGGGTATCGTTGAAAGTGCTTTTAAGTCTTTCCATCATCTGGATCGGCCGGTTGAAATCCTTCCTCATCCATTCATTGGTTGAAATGACTCCCATTTCCCCATACACCTCCGCTTCTATTGACTATCGTATGATTTAATAAAGGCGGATGACACAATATATCCCTTTTCCCTTCAACATAAAAAAGAGCAGATCCCAAAAGATCTGCTCTTCCTTCAAAACTTATTGATATTTCTTGAAAAGAATCGTTGCGTTATGTCCACCGAATCCAAGTGAATTGCTGATGGCTGCATTGATTTCGCCCTTCCTTGCTTGATTCGGGACATAGTCCAAATCACACTCAGGGTCTGGTGTTTCAATATTGATGGTTGGAGGCAAAATGCTGTCCCTGATTGCCTGAATCGTGAATATTGCTTCCACACCGCCTGCTGCCCCTAACATATGGCCTGTCATTGATTTAGTGGAACTTATCGCAAGTTTATTAGCATGGTCGCCAAAGACTTCTTTGACTGCCATCGTTTCGTATTTGTCATTGTATGGCGTACTCGTTCCGTGGGCATTCACATATTGGATGTCTTCAGGATTCAAACCTGCATCCTCAATTGCAATTTTCATGGCTCTTGCCCCGCCTTCTCCACCTGGTGCCGGAGCGGTAATATGGAAGGCATCTCCTGTTGAGCCATAACCAGCTATTTCAGCATAAATCTTGGCTCCTCTATTCAATGCATGTTCAAGGTCTTCCAGAACGATGATTCCAGCTCCTTCACCTATTACAAAACCATCACGGTTAAGATCGAAAGGACGGCTAGCCGTTTGTGGATCAGGATTTGTCGATAAAGCCGTATTTGCACAGAAGCCTGCAACCGACATTTTTGTGATTGGCGCTTCGGCCCCGCCTGTAATCATGACATCGGCATCGCCCCGTTGAATGGCTTTAAACGCATCACCAATTGAGTTTGTTCCTGTTGCACAGGCTGTTACCGTACATGAATTGATTCCTTTTGCACCCAGTAAGATAGAAACCTGGCCGGCTGCCATGTCCGGTATCATCATTGGAACGAAAAATGGGCTAACCCGTTTATATCCCCTGTTTAAAAAGTTTTCATGCTGTGTTTCAAGTGTCTCCAGCCCGCCGATACCCGAACCGATCCAGACCCCGACACGTGCAGCATTTTCATCGGTTATTTCCAGCTTGCTATCATTATATGCCATAACGGAAGCTGCAATTGCATAATGGGTAAAACGGTCCATTTTGCGTGCTTCTTTACGATTTATATATGTTTCTATATCAAAGTCCTTGATTTCAGCAGCCACTTTAACGGGATATTCTTCAGCATTCAAACGAGTTAAAGGCCCTATTCCCGATTTCCCCTCGATTATATTCTTCCATCCAGTTTCTGCATCATTACCAACTGGAGAGATTGCTCCAATACCTGTTACAACTACACGACGATTAGTCATTGAAAATGGCTCCTTCCTATTTTTAAAGCTCTTACGATTTGTTTCTTCTTTTATTTACCCCACCTAAGAGCGATCGCTCCCCATGTAAGGCCACCACCAAAACCGACCATGACGATTAAGTCATTGTCCTTGATTCTTCCCGCTTCCATTTCTTCCACAAGGGCCATTGGAATGGACGCTGATGAAGTATTTCCATATTTATGAACCGTTTTTGTCATTTTTTCAAGCGGGAGACCTAGGCGTTCCCTTGAGGCTTCCATTATGCGTATGTTTGCTTGATGCGGAACAAGCAGATCCACATCTTCCTTTGTCAAACCAGCTTTGTCCAATACACCCAGGCTGGATTCCCCCATCTGACGGACAGCAAATTTAAATACTTCACGTCCATTCATATGAATGAAATCTCCTTCCTGTAATAAGTGCTTCCCGCCAGTTCCATCTGCGCCTAATTCAAAGGAAAGGACCCCTTTGCCATCAGATACAGGTCCAAGTACAGCTGCACCCGCTCCGTCACCAAAAAGGACAGCAGTATTACGGTCTTCCCAATTGGTTACTTTCGAAAGTTTTTCAACACCGACAATCAACACATGCTTATATGCACCTGTCTTAATAAACTGCTGTGCCGTGATCATTGCATACATAAATCCGGCACATGCCGCACTTACATCCATTGCAGCTGCCTTCATCGCTCCCAATTTCTCTTGAATCATGCAAGCGACGGAAGGAAACGACTGATCAGGTGTAACGGTAGCCACAAGAATCATATCTATCTCTTCAGCCGAAATTTCCGCATTTTTCAATGCAGCTTTTGCGGCTTCATAAGCCATATCTGAAGTATCAATATCATCATTTGCAATTCTTCTTTCCTCAATACCCGTCCTGGTCCGGATCCACTCGTCAGAAGTGTCCATAATTTTTTCTAAATCCGCATTTGTAACGATTTTGTCGGGTAAGTAGCGGCCAAGCCCTAGTATTCCAGCATTCATCTTGCCATCCCCTTATATTTTAATGAGTTATTATAATCATCTATTATTACCTGGTACTAATTTTATATAAAAAAAGACTTCCTTGCAAGAGTTAACAGTTTTAAAAGCTAAAGAAATCTCTTTCGGAAGCCGGTCAAGCGCCTATGCCAGGGGAAATTCAGGGACATACATTATAAATAAAAGGAGTAAAGGAGGACTCATTATGGATATCTTCAATCGCAACCGCGAAAGAAACCCGGATGATCATTTTTCGAATTTGATGTTTGGCAGGAAACCCGAACCGGAGCAAGAGGAATCGGAGGTTGATTACTTGCAATTGATGGCGAGCGTTGAAACATTGATGGGCTTATACAGTCAATACAAACCGACCATTGATAAAATCAATCTGAACCCATTGATCGCCAAGTTCTTGAAAAAAGAATAAAAAAAATCAAGGCTGCCCTTTATCGGGACAGCCTGCCTTTAATTAACGCTGAGCATCTTGTTTGCCAAGCTCATAAGCTTCTTGCATTACGCTTTTAAAGAGCTCCATGAATGGCTCTGCCATCTCCATTGAAAATGGAATCCCGCTTGCCTCAAGCTTCGCTTTAGCCTCTGGGAAGTATTTCATGGCGATTCCCATAAATTCAAGAGTTTTATCTGAACTCATTCGCGTTTCCCCCCTATCTTTTGAATATTCATCAATTGATTTGTGATGCCCAAATAATATCATAATTCCACAGGACCCTTTCGTAAAGGGCGCACATATAAAATCAAGGATATCTTTTGATGTTCTTCCTATCTTGTACATTATAGTACAAGACATATAGATTAGAGGCAAATATACCGATTTGTTCTTCTCAAATAACGAAATTATTTGTTTAATCACGCTTTCTCCACTTTTTAAGTAAGTTTAATCGTTTATTATGTTTTTTTTGTAATGCAATGCCTTCTTCCGGTTCCATTTTGCATTGCACTTCAAATATTGTTCCTTTATTGATTTTAGTTGTTGATTGTTGGGGAGTGAATGAATCCATGCTTTCACCAAATATTAGCTTGGCACATTCATTCCAATGATCATCAATAGAGCTGCACAATTGGATGTCCCTA
The DNA here is from genome assembly GCF_001054655.1 of Bacillus sp. 220_BSPC. Taxonomy (NCBI): domain Bacteria; kingdom Bacillati; phylum Bacillota; class Bacilli; order Caryophanales; family Bacillaceae; genus Bacillus; species Bacillus sp. 220_BSPC. Next base: position 47,982 of record NZ_JVPL01000246.1, on the reverse strand, counting down.
TCGGAACTTGAGGTTAGCACCGCTTCCAAGGCATTAACAAAATCAGTGATATAGAGAGCATCAAAGGTATATTCGGCAGCAATTGCCGCTTTGATATCAGACTGCCCAAGCTGATTGATTCCAGCTTCAAAGCTCATGCCTTCCGATTGCCAAGGTCCATAAATCGTCGGTAAAAATATGATTTTTGCAGAATCGATTTCACGAATCGAGCTTAATATGGAATGAAATATACTGACATCTTTTTCAATGGGCATGAAAAGAACGAAATTGGGCGTTTCATTCTTGCCATTTTTGAATTTCTCAATGAAGGAAACGATTTCGCCTATCAGAAAATCGATTTTGTCCATTTTGCCGCTCTGAATATCGTAACAAGAGATGAACACCGTGTCCTGCTGTGAAATATCCAATAATTTAAGTTTATTTATCGGAAAGTATATATAATTTGAATTCCTTCCTATTTCAAATTCTTTTTCTTCCATAATATATTGATTTGCTTCGGAATCATCCCAATCGATTCCGATTACTTCTTTCCCTTGGTTCAAAAAATATTGAGTCACATAGAAGCCCACAAATCGATAAGTGCCTATGACAATGTTTGTTTGCATAAATACAGCCTCCTCGTATGCCATCAAGCCCACTTCACCCGGCACGTCTAGTTTTTTTAGATGCTGTATCGTATGCAAACTATTGTGAAAATATATCTCTTCTCATAAAATCTCTTCATTCTCATTGAAAAACTTTTGTATTTGATAGGGGATTTTATAACGTTTTTCGGGTAATATATACGTCAGCTGCAAGTCTGCTTTTCTGGCCAGCTGGATTTGCCGATAAAGGGAGGCTTGCTCTTTCCGTAAGCTTCCAAAAACCTGAATCACTTTCATGGGGATATTCTCTGCGATAACTGAATCTTCAGTGTCCAGGATATGCTGTTCACATTCTGCCGGATCGAGCTCATATGCAGCAGCAACCTCTGACAGCCATTTTTTATAGAAGAACTTATTTTCCTTTTCTTTTTCCAGTTGTGCTTTCAAGGAAAAAACCGGATCGATCAATACGACAGACCGAATTTTATTTCCAAGTTCATTCATTAGCTTTAGGGCAAGTAGTGCGCCTGTCCCCTCTGCCAATATATGAACCCTTTGATTGACTATTTCTTTTTTCATGAAAAGAATATATAGGTTAAGGGAAAGGTCCAGTGCTTTAGGACTGCCCCAGTTGGCCCCGTGAAAATTGGAAGAAAATAGTGTGTATCCATATTCCTTTAAATATTCCAATATCTGCAGCCTGCCTGGATGCTGCAGCCAAAAGCTGCTGTCTTTTTCGACAAAATGACTACGGTCTCCAATTACCATTACGGAAAAACCACTGGGCCGCTCTGGATAATAGATGATATTCCATTGGTCATCAATTTGAAAAGTTCGTTGTTCCATCGTTCAAACTCCTTTAAGGAATATTACTACTACTATATTAATTTATGACGAAAAATAGAAAGGGTCAGTGGAAACGCCTAACTTCTTATCTTAAATTAACCAAGCAGGGACGATTTTCGTTTTTATTCCCCCGATGATTTCCCTTTTGAAGTTTTGAACCAGCTTGTCTGCCAAAAAATTTCTCTTATGATTTAATGTATTGAATTATTTAAAGGTTATTATTAAAAACACGTTTTAACTGTATATTAATTATGGTAAGATAAAAATGAATGTAGTGGAATGAGGTGAAATTCGATGCGTTATGCTTGGACAATTTTTTGGACATTCTTATTAGTGCATATGACTGTATATGTTGTTTCTTCCATGATCGGAGTTTCATACGATGCTGCGCAGGGAACTATTCTAGGATTAGCTGCTGCTATCCTGATTTGTATCATCCCAGCTATCATGCCTGCCGGGCCAGCTAAAGACTCCCATCAACATTAAGAAGCAAAAGAGGACATCCTTTTTAGGATGTCCTTTTTGTTATACCGTACTTTGGATGCGGATAAACTGCATATTAACGTTTTTATTTAAGGACCAATTCATCATGGTCATAATCAATCGTGATTCCTTCTTTAAGCTTAACAGTCCCAGCTATGATTTTACGGGCGATTTTCGTTTCGAGATGCTTTTGGATGAATCGCTTCAGCGGTCTAGCTCCATATACCGGATCATATCCCTGGTCCGCAATGAATTCCTTAGCCGCTTCTGTGACGTTGAGGACTATATTTTGTTCAGTTAACCTCACTTTTAATTGATGAACCATTTTATCTACGATTTCAACGATTTCATGTTTCGTCAGAGGTTTGAATAAAACAATGTCATCAACTCGATTCAAAAATTCCGGACGGAAATGCCCTCTTAATTCTTTAAAGACCTGATCTTTTATTTCTTCTTCAATGCCACCATCCACCCGGTTGGATTGCAATAAGAAATGGGAACCGATATTGGAAGTCATGATGATGACCGTATTTTTACAGTTGATTGTCCTGCCTTGGGAGTCTGTTATTCTTCCATCATCCAACATTTGCAATAAAATATTGAAGACTTCAGGATGCGCCTTTTCAATTTCGTCCAGTAATATGACTGAGTATGGGTTTCTCCTTACAGCCTCCGTAAGCTGGCCGCCTTCCTCAAATCCAACATAACCGGGAGGTGCACCAACAAGTCGGGACACGGAATGTTTCTCCATATATTCCGACATATCAATTCGAATCATATGTTCCTCACTATCGAATAATGTTTCTGCCAAAGCTTTTACCAATTCGGTTTTACCGACACCAGTCGGCCCAAGAAAAATGAATGAACCGATTGGTCTGTTTGGATCTTTTATTCCAGCCCTTGCTCTTAAAACAGCATCGGATACGAGTTCCACCGCTTCTCCTTGACCGATTACGCGTTCATGCAGGATATCTGATAGGCGAAGCAGCTTCTCCCTTTCACTTTCCACCAGCTTGCTTACCGGAATCCCTGTCCACCTTGCCACAATCGAGGCAATTTCCTCCTCCGTCACTTCCTGGCGAAGCAATCGTGATTCCTGTTTTTCCTTTTCCAATTCGTCTTCCATTGCTTCCAATTCTTTTTGAAGCTGCGGAATCCTTCCATGCCGAAGTTCAGCTGCCCGGTTAAGGTCATAGTCATTCTCTGCCTGTTCCAGTTCATGACGCAGTTTCTCAAGGTCTTCACGTTTGTCCTGCACCTTTTGAAGCGCTGATTTCTCCATTTGCCACTTGGATTTCATGCTATTCGCTTGATCCTGAAGTTCTGATAGTTCTTTTTGAAGCACTTCCAGCCTTGCTTTGCTTTGAGGGTCGTCTTCATTTTTCAGGGCCGCTTCTTCAATTTCAAGTTGCATGACTTTTCTCGTGATTTCATCCAACTCGGATGGCATGGAGTCGATTTCCATGCGGATCATCGCACATGCTTCATCCACAAGATCAATCGCTTTATCCGGTAAAAACCGCTCCGTTATATATCGGTTCGAAAGGACAGAGGCTGCAACGATCGCCCGATCATGTATCCTGACGCCATGATGAATTTCAAACCGTTCCTTTAATCCCCGCAAAATTGAAATCGTATCTTCAACATCCGGTTCAGGAACCAGAACCTGTTGGAAACGGCGTTCCAAAGCCGGATCCTTTTCAATATATTGCCGATATTCATCAAGGGTCGTTGCACCGATACAATGCAGCTCACCGCGCGCAAGCATCGGCTTTAACATATTTCCGGCATCAAGGGCGCCATCCGTTCTTCCTGCACCGACAATTGTATGCAATTCATCAATGAATAAGAGAATTTTCCCATCACTCTTCTTGATCTCATTCAACACCGCTTTTAGGCGTTCCTCAAATTCACCTCGGAATTTGGCCCCTGCGACAAGTGCACTCATATCGAGTGAAAAAACGGTCTTATCCTTTAAACCTTCCGGCACATCCTTCCTGACGATCCTTTGAGCCAACCCCTCGACAATCGCTGTTTTACCTACTCCAGGTTCTCCTATTAATACAGGATTATTTTTCGTTTTCCGTGAAAGGATCCGGATGACGTTACGGATTTCCGTATCTCGACCGATTACTGGATCGACCTTACCCGATTTAACCTCAGCAACGAGATCTCTGCCGTATTTTTTCAGTACTTCATAAGTGCTTTCAGGATTTTGACTAGTCACTCGCTGATTCCCCCTTATATCGCTTATAACCCGTTTTGCTTTATCATAATCAATTCCATATGATGAAAATAGCCTGTTTACATTCGTTCTATTGACTTGCAAAGACGCAAGCAGTATATGCTCGACAGATAAGTATTCATCCTCCCACATCTGCATTTCCTTTTCGGCAGCCGTCAGAACTTGCTGTAGGGAGGATGACATGTAAACCTGGGAAACACCCCCGCTCACTTCCGGTAATCCATCCAATTCCTTATTCAGCTCTATATCAAATAGATTCACCGATTTACCAGATTCCGATAAAATCCTGATTAATAAACTTTCATCCTGTTCCATTAAGGCCTTTAATAAATGAAGCTCCGTCAGCTCGGGATTCCCTCTTTCATTGGCTAGTTCCTGACCGCCAGTGAATGCCTGTTGGGTTCTCTCCGTCATTTTATTAATATCCATCTTGAAACCTCCCATTCATCTATATCATGAACGAATCCCCACTGGGTTTGACCAATTTTGACCTTTATATTTTCATTATACTTCTAATTCTCCCCATGTAAAGGAAAGTTATAAGAAATGCAGTAGTTTGGAAAATAAACGGAAAAAGCCTTTCTTCATATAGAAGAAAGGCAGACCCATTTGTAACATGGATAAATTCCTTTATGGATGAAAAAATGGTTTATGCTTTCACGGCCGTTTTATTGTAACCATGAAATTCATCGACGAAGTGGAAATCCTTATCCGTCCGACCTGCAAGGATCGTATCTCGGAGCAGAATGCCTGCATCGGTCGTATTGTGAATGATTTCCCCCCACATTCTAGCACTCGTTTGAACATTAGCCGTACGAGGAATGCGTTCCTCCTGATATTCCAAAAATGCCTGTTCAATGTCATTCCCATGCTTATGGAGCATATCAGACAAATAAGCTGCATCTTCTAAAGCCTGGCAAGCGCCTTGTGCCAAGTATTGAAGCATCGGATGTGCCGCATCGCCCATAAGCGTAATTCTTCCTTTTGTCCAATTATCAATTGGTAAACGGTCATACATCGGCCAGCGGCGTTGTCTTTGAATGAATGAAATCGCATTCTGAACAAGCTCACAAGTTCCGGCAAATACACGGTCCATTTCTTCCGGTGTTCCCCATTGATCTGTTTTTTCGTTTTCTTCCGTATATTGAGAACTTTTGAAAACCACTACTTGGTTATAAAGTTCTCCCCTTCTAACCGGATATTGAACAAGATGAAGGTCTGGCCCAATCCACATGTATACATCATCTAAATCCCCATGGCTCGTAACCTCCTCCATCGGGATCGCTCCCCTGTATGCAACATATTGAGAGCAGACCGGCTGATCTTCCACAAAAAGTTTCCGTGCCTTGGACCATAATCCATCGGCTCCAATGACAGCAGTTCCTGAATGTTGGGACCCGTTGGCAGAAGTAACCATCACTTCACCTTCATACTCTACTGTCTCAATAATGGTTTGATTCGTGACCAGTTCGATATACGGGTTCTTTTCACAGGCTTCAGCCAATACTTTATGCAAATCGGAACGATGCAAAACAACATACGGAGCTCCATATCTTTCTTTATAAACATCACCTAAATCCAAAGCGGAAAGCTCTTTTCCGGAAAAGGCGTCCATCAGCACCAATCTTTTTGGAAATACTGCAATATCATTGATTTTATCCATGACACCCAAACGCTGCAATACGTTGGTGGCATTTGCTGCAAGCTGAATCCCAGCACCAATTTCCCCAAATTCGGGAGCTTGTTCTAGGACTTTTACATACTGTTTTGTTTCTGCGATTCCTAAAGCAGTTGCCAATCCGCCAATTCCCCCACCAATAACGATGAATGGTTTTTTTTCTGTGTTCATCATCAATTCCCCCTATATTAGTTGCTATTAGTCAAAGTTGCGGACCACTGCCACAGTAAGCGTTTTCATTCGAATGGCATTCATCTATTCACTAGTATCTTAGCTGAAGATTCCAAACCGATTATTTTCAAACCAAAACAGGCTTGAATTCACTTTCAACCTTTTGGTACCCATTGTTTATGTCTAATGCTTGTTGCTGTTCCAAATCGAATCTTTCCATTATTGGTAGGTCGTTTACCGAGAATAAGTAAGAATCCGCTTCTGCAACGTGCTCATGCCATGCCCAATTAGGAACGACGAAATAATCTCCCTTGGACCAGTCAAAACGCACGCCATTAATGACCGTATAGCCTGATCCTTGGTGCACTTGATAAATCGTGGAATGGGTATGGCGATGGGCTTTCGTATGGAAACCTTTAGGAAGTCTCTGCATCCATGCCCCCATCGTCGGATTGGCCGTTTGGCCATTTGATGGATTGATATATTCCACGGCAAAACCTTCATATGGATCCGGTTCGAAGTTCATCAATCCTTCTATCGCTGCTTTGGTGCCCTTCCACTTGTAGTTGGCAAGCGGTGCCACTTGTGAATAACGGTCGGATACTGGACGAACCATTCCGCCTTGATAACGGAGCTCTGAAAAATTATCCGGCCGCTTAGGCGTTTCAATCCGATCTGGATATGGTTCAAAGAAAGTGCCGCCTATGGAATAGATGGTTGGGATATCAAGGGCATCCATCCAAATCATTGGTTTTTCCCCAACATGTCCATGACCATGCCATAAGTTTTTGGGCGTGATCAAAAAATCTCCTTCTTCCATGAAGATCCTTTCTCCCTGCACGATGGAGTAGGCACCTTCACCATTCGTAATGAAACGAAGTGCACTTTGGGAATGACGGTGGGAAGGGGCCACTTCACCTGGCAACAATAGCTGGACCGCTGCATAAAGCGTTTGTGTTGTCGAAGCCCATCCCCAAGGCTGGCGATAAGTAAGGCCAGGGTTTTGAAAATAAATCGCCCTGCGCTCCCCGCCTCGGTCAGGTGTGAAGATTTCAGCCGCTTCCATCAATTTTTTTGTCAAAAGCTCTTCTTTCCATAAATAAGCATGCGCATGGGGTTTAGGTTCATGGTCCATCAGAGCGGGAATGGCTTCCCACAGCGGCCCAAGGTTATACTGCTGAATATCCTTTGTAAAATCTTTTACGATTGTACTATTCATGTATTCCGATTTTTCAGCCATATTAATCCCTACTTTCTTTTTTATCTTGCCTCACTGGATTTTAGAAAGATTTCGCTTAATTTGATCATAATGTCCTGAAACATGCTCATCGATGAAGTGATCGACTATATAGGAAACTGGTTTGTTTCCGAATTTAGCGAAATTCCGGTGTGGCGATTCTTTGGATAGTGTTTCTTCATCTAAATTCCCGAGACCGCTCTCCACTTTATATTTAAGCTCCTCCACTTGCTTCATGACATCATCCACAGCAAGTTTGTCTGTATCGGTAACCGCCGCCAATCGGGCTGGATCTTGCAATCCACGCCCCCATTCGGCTCCAGGCATCGCTATTACAGTTTCCACTTCACCTAACCAATAAGGAATGGCTTCAGCTAAATGGGAAAGTATCTGCATGATTGACCATTCATCCTCTGCTGGTTTAAATCGGATCGTTTCTTCCGGTAGGTTTGCCGTTGTCTCAAGAATATGGTCGATGGATTGTTGCACTGATTGGATTGATGTCCCGATTCCCTGATAAGCCATTTTATTTTCCCTCCCCGACACGTCTCACACGGTTTTCAAGATACCCTATTTTGTCGATTTCGATTTTGACAACGTCACCATCTTTTAAGAACACTTGCGGATCACGGGCTACTCCTACCCCACCCGGTGTTCCTGTTAGTACGATGTCACCTGGTTCAAGAGTCATTAAGTTCGATAAGAATTCAACTAGATACTTCACATCGAATACGAAGTTGGATGTATTCGTTTTTTGGCGTTCTTCACCATTTACCGTTAATCGGACATTCAAGCCCGATGGATCGGACAGTTCATCGGAAGTGACTAACCAAGGCCCCATCGGAGCACTTCCTTCAACCGTTTTCCCTTGTAGCCACTCAAGTGTACGCCGTTGGATATCACGGTAAGTGACATCATTCGCAATTGTATAACCTGCTACATAATCAAGAGCATCTTCTTTTGAAACATTACGTGCCCTTTGTCCGACAACAAAAGCGAATTCCGCTTCATAATCCAGTTGTTCCGAGATTGGGAAAAACGGTATATCATCCTGGGGACCGATAACTGTATTGGCGAACTTTGCGAATACTACAGGAAATGGCGGCAGTTCACGGCCCATTTCAGCAATGTGTTCTCGGTAATTATGGCCGACACAAATAATTTTGCTTGGCTTTTGGACAGGGGCCTCAAGCTTTATATTTTCAATTTCATATACCAATTGATGTCTGAAGGAATCACGATTGCTAATAGCGTAGTCAGCAGCCTTTTGCGCGATGGAAAGGCTTTCATTCCCTCCCTGTAAAAACTCCTCCATTGTTGCAGGGACATAAGCGTCAGCAATTTGTTCACTGCGAAGTTTCCCTTCGCTTTCAAGTAGCGCTTGATAGGCATAGTTCAAGTCAACTACTACATTTTCCGGGTAAATTGCACCGATGCGTTTAAATCCTTGACTGCTGAACGTTACTAATTTCATATTCATTCTCCTTTATTAATCTGGATTTTTTTAAAACCTCTTTTGATGCCAACATCCTAATTCTGCTGGATTCGCTTCACAAACCAGAATTTGAATGACTGTACACCTTATTTATTTCACTTATAGATAACATTGTTCACTATTTATATAAATGATAACTCAATTTTCGCAATATTGTCAAGAAAGTATTGCAAATTTTTGTGCAAATGTTATCATCTACACCATTAACAGTACTGCGGAATCAAAAAGTTCGTTATTCATTTAATAGGAACGTATATTGATAGCTTCAAGCATCCGGCGGTTTTTTCTGCTGAATTTCATGTATATTTTACATATTCTGATATACTAGACCTAAATTAAAACAGATTAGGGAGATTGATTTATGGAAATCGTAAAATCCGGTTCGACGATTCAATCATTACAAATAGGGATGAGCATCATAGATTTACTTGCTTCCCAAAGAACTCCTTTAAGATTCTCTGATATTCAGGAATTAACGGAGATAACGAAAAGTAACCTCTATAAGTATTTGAATACTTTGACTCAACTGGAGTTACTATATCGCGATAAGACAACCGGTATGTATCACCTTGGGAGCAAATTGATTCAATACGGAATGGCAGCGATAGGAAATGAGGATGTAACGAGCAGAATAACTCCTTATTTACAGGAAATCAGTCACCATACTTCCTGCACGGTCCTTTTTTCCGTTTGGACATATGATGGACCAATCACTGCAAAAATATGGAATTCCAATCAAAACTTAAACATAGGGGCACAGTTAGGTACGCGACTTCCGCCATCATCCTCTTCCGGAAAGGTATTCACTGTATTTCAGGATCCTTCCTTGACGGCGGAATGGATTGAAAAAGATCGTAATGTTACGGGCTCGTTCCTTAAAGAAACAAATGAATATGATGAAATTCGGAAATACAAAATAGCTTTTGCCAAAGAGCCTCTTGTACCTTCCGTTTCCTCCATGTCCATTCCGGTTTTTAATTATAATTCCGAATTGTTGGGAGCAATCACTGCCGTTGGGTTCACCGAAAACATTCCTGATCATTATGAAGATCCTTTAAGCGTCTATTTAAGGAAAAGCTGTTTGGAAATCTCGAATATATTCGGTTATTCCGCTGAATAGAAAAAAGCAGGAAGAAGGATGGCGACCATTCCTTTTTCCTGCTTTTAGATGTTTCATGGCTTCCGCTTATAGGTCCATATCCGATTATGATTTGATGTTTCAGGAAAAGAATCCCCTGCATCAAGCTTTACCATTTTCGGATTCACTACCGTGCTGCCCGTTTCACCGATTTCTACGTAGGTCCCATTATTCGGTGCCTTCTGTCCTGGCTTAAATTGACGATTTTGCCCCATAGATTTCACCCCTTTACATGCTTTCCCTGTTATTATTACCAGGTTCCTACCTTTCATGTCAGAAAAATTAGGTACATACAGGAAATTCGGCTAATTAAAAAGCGTCTATTCTCTGAGCAGACGTCTTTTTAGGTTTTTAAAAATTAACAGTCGATTGGAACGTAGGACACTCGCTTTCCTCCCTCGGCGCCATTGCGCCTGCGGGGTCTCCTTTGGACGCGCTTTTCCCGCAGGAATCTCGAACACCCACTCCAATCAACTTTGTTTTAACATTAAGGATAGATCCTTTTACCTGCAGTCCTTTTTGTTTTAAAAAATGGATTAAAACTTGAGGTGATAGGGATGCTTTTCTATACATGGTTCTATTCAACGAGATCAATTTGAAATGATTTACTTTAAATCAACTGGTACCATCGAACCTTTTGGTTCGTAAAATGAAGGCAACAATTGTTTTCTTTTTTCATTTAAACTTGATGGAAGATATGTATTAGAGGTAGGACGCCCAAGTATAGATCCAGTTATTATTCTCTAACTGCTACAAATAAAATCAAAAAGGTTTCGGAATGAGACCATTCCGAAACCTTTTTTTCTACAAACTGAGTGACTGCTTTCTGAGGTAAGATTTTTTGGTTAAGACATTAAGTCCACCAGGACCGCCTTTTGGGCATGAAGGCGATTTCCGGCTTGGTGGAAAACGACGGAATTAGGACCATCGATGACTTCAGCCGTAACCTCTTCCTCCCGATGCGCAGGCAGGCAATGCATGAATAAATAATCTTCTTTAGCAAGTTTTACTAGCTCACCATTGATTTGATAATCTTTAAAAGCTTCTAAGCGGATACCATTCTCGATTTCCTGCCCCATGGAAGTCCAAACATCCGAATAGACGATATCCGCATCTTTTATGGCCTCTGAAGCTGAGGTTGTCACCAAAATTTCACTGCCAGTCTCTTCTGCCACTTTTTTAGCATAGGCGACGACCTTTTCATCAGGTTTGTAGGCGTCAGGACACCCAATGGAAAAATCCATTCCCATTTTTGCACAGCCTACCATCAATGAATTCGCAACATTATTGCCATCACCGATATAACTCATCTTCAAGCCTTTTAACTGCCCTTTTATCTCGATGATCGTCAAGAAGTCTGCAAGTACTTGACAAGGATGTGCAAGATCTGTTAACCCATTGATGACTGGGATAGAAGCATTTTCTGACAATTCCAGGATTTTTTCATGTTCGAAGGTACGAATCATGATGCCATCAATGTATTCAGAAAGGACTTTTGCAGTATCGGAAATCGTTTCACCACGTCCAATTTGCAAGTCATTGCCACTTAGGAACAAAGCGTGCCCGCCAAGCTGCATCATGCCCACTTCAAAAGAGACACGGGTACGGGTAGACGATTTTTCAAAGATCATCCCCAGTGTTTTCCCTTTTAAAGGCGTATATTCTTCACCTGCTTGCAATTTGCCTTTAATGGTCTGCGCTAGCTTTAACAAATCTGCAATTGCCGTTGGTGTGGACTCTTTCATGGTCAAAAAATCTTTTCCATTTAAAATCTTCGCTTGTGTCGGTGCCGTCATTGAACTCATACGTGTGACACTCCTTTCGTATATGGTACAAGCCATTCCTGAAGCGAGGTAACCCCTGGATCAGCATTATCCACCGATTGCAGATAGGCCTTGAACGTCTCTTCTTCCGTAAAAGCAAGCAGTCGGTATTTCGCTGCAAGTAACCTTAGCTGCTTATCTTCCTCCGTTGTTCCATATGCCAAAACGACCGCCGCATTTCCTTCATTTAACCATTTATCAAAATCTGAATTCCCCAATGTCAAACCTGCTTCTTTGATTTGCACTAACAGGTCTTCACTTAATTGAACTGATTCTGATTGGTAAACGCCTGTGGTATGATTAGCTTTTTGAGCATGGAACACTTTTGTCAACGCTTCATTTACCGTTTCCCCGATGGCGATTCCTTCACCTGTTGATTTCATTTCCGGACCTACCTTCGAATCAAGTCCGCTTAGTGCAAAAGTAGAGAATACGGGATATTTGACAACTGCATATGGAATTTCATCCATTAAGCCCGTTTTTTCGAACGCATTCGACAATGAATATTTCCCAAGCAATATTTTTGTCGCTATTTGCACCAAAGCCACATCGGTCACTTTACTGATGATTGGAATTGTTCGACTTGCACGAGGATTCACTTCCAATACGTATACACTATTTCCCTCGATCACGAATTGGATGTTCATAAGACCTTTATAACCAAGTTCACTAACTAGTTTTTTAGCATAATGGGTCATTTTATCTTTAATATCATCCGTTAAGGATTGAGCTGGCAATAAGGCCATGCTATCTCCTGAATGGACGCCTGCTTTTTCTATATGTTCGGCAATGATGGGAATATAAACATCATTTCCATCAGCAATCAAATCGATTTCGGCTTCCTTCCCTGGAATATAGGAATCGATCAACACGGGATAGACTAGTGCCGTTCCATTAGCCATTCTATTCAACAAGCTTTCTTTGGAGCCGATGATTTCCATTCCCTGGCCGCCAATTACATAGGATGGGCGTAAGAGTACCGGAAAGCCGATGGCCTCTGCCCGGGAAATTAATTGTTCTTCTCCATTAGCCATTGAACCTGGTACATGGGGGATATCCAGTTTTTGAAGAAGCTGATAAAAACGATCACGATCTTCTAATTGATCAAGTGTATCGAAGGATGTCCCCAACAAATTGACACCGTATTCTTCCAGGCCTTTAGCAAGGTTTATTGCAGTCTGCCCGCCAAACTGGACGATTACATCTTTTATGTCTTCCGCTTCCATCACATTAAGAACATATTCAAGGGTCAGCGGTTCGAAATAAAGGCGATCTGCTGTCGCAAAATCCGTGCTTACCGTTTCCGGATTATTATTGATCATGATCGTTTCAACATTTTCATCCTGGAGTGCATAAACACCGTGAACTGAACAATAATCAAATTCTATTCCCTGTCCGATGCGAATCGGGCCGCTGCCAATCATCAAGACTTTCTTTTTATCCGTTTTTTGCTGTTCGTTCTCACCAAAATATGTTGAATAGTGATAGTTTGTATGTGATTCGAACTCGGCTGCACATGTATCAACCGTTTTGTAAACCGCCGTAACACCCAGTGATTTCCTGTGTGCTCTCACTTCCATCTCATTTACTTTCCATACGGAAGCAAGATAGCGGTCTGAAAAGCCCTTTTCCTTGTATGACTGAAGTTCTTCCCTTGTTACCTGATCGATTGCCTTAGCTTCAATCTCCATTTCGCTTTGGATCAATGAAGCAAAGGATTTAAGGAAGAAATAATCTATGGCTGTCGCTTCATGGATTTCTTCAATCGTCACGCCTTTTCTAAGCATTTCAAAAATGACAAAGATTCGTTCATCCGATTTTTCGGCAAGCTTTCCCCAAAGTTCAGGAATGGTTTTATTTTTCAGTGATGATAGCTGCAGCCCAATCGTTTTCAATTCCAAAGAATCGACGGCCTTTTGGACTCCACCCTCAAAGCTGCGGTGTAAAGCCATGACTTCACCAGTTGCCTTCATCTGTGTTCCCAATTTGCGGTCGGCGGTCGTGAATTTATCGAATGGCCACCTCGGGAACTTCACCGCTACATAGTCAAGCGCAGGTTCGAAACTTGAATATGTGCTTTTCGTTACAGGATTGATGAGCTCCGATAAATCGTAGCCGACAGCAAGCTTTGCCGCTATACGGGCTATGGGATAACCTGTTGCTTTTGAGGCTAGTGCCGATGAACGGCTGACGCGCGGGTTCACTTCGATTAAATAATATTGCTTGCTATTCGGATCAAGTGCAAATTGAATGTTACAGCCGCCTATGATCCCTAAAGCAGAGATGATTTTAATGGATGCGGCACGCAGCATCTGAAACTCATCGTCCGATAAAGTCTGTGATGGTGCCACGACGATCGAATCACCTGTATGGATCCCTACCGGATCGATATTTTCCATATTACAGATAGTGATGCACGTATTGTTGCCATCTCGCATAACCTCATATTCGACTTCCTTAAAACCAGCTATGCTTCTTTCAATCAAGCATTGTGTAATTGGGCTTTCTTGCAGTCCGCCCCGTACAAGTTCCTTAAAGGTCTCCAGTGAATCGGCAATACCACCGCCAGTTCCGCCGAGTGTATATGCGGGACGAACGATGATGGGGAAACCGATTTTGTCGGCAAAAGCCAGCGCTTCTTCAAGAGTATGGACAATCGTACTGTCGGGAACGGGTTCACCTATTTCAAACATCAACTCACGGAACAGCTCACGATCCTCCCCTTTTTTGATGGAATCGATCGGAGTTCCCAATAATTTGACCTTATATTTTTCAAGTATTCCAGCATCATCCAACTGATAAGCTAGGTTCAATCCTGTTTGACCGCCTAATGTAGCGAGCAGGCCATCCGGCTTTTCTTTGGAAATGATCTTTTCCAGTACATCAACCGTTAAAGGTTCGAAATAAACAGCATCCGCATTCATATCATCAGTCATGATTGTTGCCGGATTGTTATTGACCAGTATGACTTTATATCCTTCTTCCTTTAAAGCCAGGCAGGCCTGTGTACCTGCATAATCGAATTCGGCGGCCTGCCCGATGACAATCGGCCCCGAACCAATCACTAAAATGGTCTGTATCGTGTCGTCCTTAGGCATAAGCTTTTTCTCTCCCGCTATAATCATTTATCATTTGTAAAAAGTCTTTGAATAGTAATGAACTCTCGATAGGTCCTGGATTTGCCTCTGGGTGGTACTGGGTAGTGAAGATTGGCAAGTCTTCATGCATGAGTCCCTCAACCGTGTTATCATTCACGTTTCTGAATCTCACTTGAAGCGATGTTCCTTGCAAGCTCGGTTCATCAACCTCGTAACTATGATTCTGCGAACTCATATACACCTTTTTCGTTTTCAAATCGACCACGGGCTGATTCGCACCGCGATGTCCAAACAGCATTTTTTTTGTATTTCCACCTAAGGCAAGGGCCGTTAATTGATGACCGAGGCAGATGCCCATCGTGGGAAAACTCGTAATGATCTTTTTTATGTTTCCTAAAAGGTATTCAAGCTGTTTTGGATCCCCAGGCCCATTTGAAAGCAAAATACCATCTGGCTTCAAGTCCTTGATTTGCTCGAATTCCGTATCGAATGGTACGACAGAGACTCGGCAGCCTTGAGCGACCAATGAATCCAGGATTGATTTTTTATAGCCGAAATCCATCATCACAACGTGCTTGTCGCCTCCACCAAATCTCTCGACAACCTTTGTGGATACCTCAGCTACATGGGCTGATAAACCATTCAGGCTGGGTACGACAGTGTATTTTTCTTCAGCTGTGATGACTGCCTGCATGGAACCCTCCTGTCTTATATTTTTAACGACCGCTCTTGTGTCCACATGGCTTAAAAGAGGAATGTTCCACTTGTCTAAATATTCACCAATTGAATATTTAGCCTGATAATGGGAATGGCTCATATTTCCTTCATATACAATCACACCGGCAACATGCGGCTTTTTACTTTCAAAATCATGTTCATTGATTCCGTAATTTCCGATTAGTGGGTATGTGAAGATGACAATCTGGTCCTTATATGAAGGATCTGTCAACACTTCTTGATATCCGGTCATTCCTGTAAAAAAGACAATCTCTCCAGTGATTGTTTTTTCAGTCGATTTAGTCAGCAGTTCCCCTTCAAAGACGGAACCATTCTCTAAATATAGATAGCTTTTCATGATCTTCACCTCTTTAGATGATGTATATTTATATATACAATAGCATAATTATTCATTTTATTCTATAAAAATTCAATAAATTTAGACAGTTTGTTTTATTGCCAATACTTTTTTAATTTTATTTATCGCCGTATCGATCTCCGATTCGGAAACAGTCAGTGATGGAAGTAAACGAAGTACTTTAGGACCTGCACTCAATACAAGTAAGCCCTCTTCTTGCAATTCCATTAAAAACACTTGAACATCTTGTTTACATTCAATTCCGACCATCATTCCCAGACCGCGAATCTCTTTCACTTCTTCGATGCCATTCAATGCTTTTGCCAATTCGCTCTCAAGGTATTCCGCCTTTTTAACGGTTTCTTTTAAAAACCCTGATTGAAAAATTTCCTTTAATACAGCTTCGGCTGCTGAGACACTAACTGGATTCCCTCCAAAAGTGGATCCATGACTTCCAGGGTCAAAGAATACAGACAACTCTTCCTTCCCAATCATCGCCCCGATTGGCAGGCCATTTCCCAACCCCTTTGCCGAAGTGATGATGTCCGGCAGGATATTGAAATGCTGGAATGCAAATGGCTTTCCTGTACGTCCTATCCCAGTCTGAATTTCATCTATGATAAGGAGAGCTCCGTGTTCTTGGCATTTAGTTTGAATCGCGTCCAGATATGATTGCTGTACAACATGGATGCCGCCTTCACCTTGCACGATTTCAATCATTACAGCTGCCGTATTTTCATCGATGGCTGCTTTCATGGCATCATGATCATTAAATGGAACATATTCGAACGAAGCTAGCATCGGTCCGAAACCAGTCTTGATTTTTTCCTGTCCCGTTGCCGCCATCGTTGCAAAAGTACGGCCGTGGAAAGACTGCTGACAAGTGACAATTTTGCTTTTCCCGGTAGCTTTACGTGCTAGTTTGATGGCTGCCTCATTCGCCTCGGCACCGCTGTTGGCAAAGAACACCTGACTTAAACCTGAGGCATCAGCCAGCATTTTTGCTGTCCGTTCCTGTATGGAACTTTGAAACATGTTCGATACATGCCAATATTTATTAAGTTGTTCCGTCACGGCCATTTTTACCTTCTCATGACAATGTCCAAGATTCAAAACTCCGATTCCGGATGTGAAATCCAGATACTCTTTACCTGTTTCACTCGTAATCTTCAATCCTGACGCTTTTCTTGGCTCAATGTCCCACCTAGCGTATGTAGGAAATAAAGAACTCATTGAAATACCCCTTCTTCCTGAAGAAATTTTGTACCGATGAATTGTCCGCCTTGATAAAAATGATCTTTCCCACTAACGATCATCACTTCTTCAATCCCTTTATTCAGCACCGACAAGGCTGTATTGACTTTCGGGATCATTCCGCCATGTATACTTCCATCCATGATCAAATTCTTCGTTTCCGTTTCATTCAATTTCTCAATGATCTGCCCATTCTTCAAGACCCCCTGAACATCGGTCACAAATAAACACATATCAGCCGATAGTGCCTTAGCTACAGACCCGGCAGCCATATCGGCATTCACATTTAATTTATTGCCTTCTTCGGTAGATGAAATGGGCGTCAATACCGGACAATAGCCTTTTTCGAATAAAAGCCCGAATAATTCCGTATTGACTTGTTGTATTTCACCAACAGCCCCAAGTTTCTGTTCATCGATATAATCACCTGTGAGAATTCCGCCGTCCGAGCCATTTAAACCGACTGCCTTGATGCCATGGGCTTCCAATTTATGAACGAGGCTGCGGTTCGATTTGCCTGCCAGCATTAGTTCCACAATTTCCAGCACTTCTGTGGTCGTTTTTCTTAACCCATCTTCAAATACTGGTTCAATTTCAAATTTTTCAAGCATTGAATTTATATCAGGGCCGCCCCCATGCACAAAGACAATATGGTATCCCCGGTTTTGTAACTCTTTAATACTATTGAAAAACGACTCCGATAACTCATTGATGATGCTGCCGCCGC
This sequence comes from Bacillus sp. 220_BSPC, assembly GCF_001054655.1. Taxonomy (NCBI): domain Bacteria; kingdom Bacillati; phylum Bacillota; class Bacilli; order Caryophanales; family Bacillaceae; genus Bacillus; species Bacillus sp. 220_BSPC. Next base: position 30,128 of record NZ_JVPL01000246.1, on the reverse strand, counting down.
ACTTTATGACTAATATGTTCATACTTTTCACCTCTTACGAACGATAGCTTCCGTTTATTTTCACATAATCATAGGTTAAATCGCAGCCCCATGCCGTGCCTGATTCATTACCATCTTTCAAATAAACATGAATGATGATACTTTCATTTTCCAAGTATGCTTTGGCTTCTTCCTCAGAAAACATAATCGGCTCACCGTCTTTAAGTACGACGATTTCACCAAAAACGATCGTTGTTTGATCCGGATTGAATCCCACTCCGCTTCTTCCCATTGCAGCTATGATTCGTCCCCAGTTTGCATCCGCTCCAAAAGCTGCCGTTTTCACAAGATTTGAACCGACGATCGTCTTCGCCATCATCTGTGAATCTTGTTTCGTATGCATGCCATGAACATTCACTTCTATCAGTTTAGTCGCACCTTCTCCATCTTTCGCAATTTGTTTGGCGAGGTTTTCGGAAGTTTGTTTTAATAATTCCAGGAAAATGGACCATTCTGGATGGTCAGGTGTCAAAGGTTCATTGTTCGCTTCTCCATTCGCGAGCACCAACACCATGTCGTTCGTTGAACAGTCGCCATCAACCGTGATTTGATTGAATGTATCATTGGTAATCGAGGATAATGCTTGCTGTAAATCATGCGGTTCAATGACGGCATCCGTCGTAATGAAACCTAGCATTGTGGCCATGTTTGGATGAATCATTCCCGAACCCTTTGCAGCACCGCCCATTTTCACGGTTTTACCGTCGATGATTGTTTCATAACCACAACTCTTCGTTACAATATCCGTTGTTAAAATGGCGGTACCGAAAGCTTCAGCAGCTTCAGGTGTATTTTCTGGCTGTAATGCCTCTATGCCGTTTCTTACTTTTTCCATTTCCATGAATTCCCCTATGACTCCCGTTGAAGCCACTGCAAATGAATGGTCCTCCAAACCGAACTTTTGAGCCGCAAGCTTCCTCATTTCATTTGCATCTTTTAAACCTTGTTCACCTGTACAAGCATTCGCACAAGCACTATTCACTACAATGCCGTGAAGTTTTCCAGTAACGGCAATACTGTCTTTCGTTACATTGATTGGAGCGGCTTGAACGACATTTTGTGTATAAACGGCCGCGGCTGAGGCTGGGACATCGGTAAAAATGATGCCAACGTCCTTTTTAGAATAGCGTAATCCTGCATGGACACCCGACGCTTTGAACCCTTGGGGCATTAAAATGTTTCCTTCTTGAATTTGTTTGATTTCTTCAACTGACTGTAGTGTATTCATTGGTTCCCTCCATAGTTTACGGATATAGCGGACTGTTCCATAGTCCAGCCGTTTCTTCTAGTCCCATTAATATATTTGCATTTTGAATGGCCTGCCCTGCGGCACCCTTCACTAAATTATCAATAACCGAAACCACCGTTACCTTACCTGTTCTTTCATCATAATCGACGCCAATGTCGCAAAAGTTCGATCCGTATACCTGTTTCGTGGATGGATAGCGATCAAGGGGCTGTACCCGGACAAATGGGTGGTTCTCGTAAACCGTTTCGTACAAATCCTTTAATTCAACATTTGAGGTTTCCCGATTTACCTTTATATACATCGTTGCCATAATCCCTCTTGTCATTGGAACAAGATGGGTATTGAAGGTAATGGGCTGTAAACCTGATGACCATCGCCCAAGCTGTTGCTCGATTTCCGGTATGTGCTGATGTTGATTCACCTTATATATCTTAAAGTTCTCATTCATTTCACTAAAATGGGTGACTGCAGAAGGTGATTTACCCGCCCCTGAAACCCCGGATTTTGCATCGATGATCACATCGGCATCCGCTCCGGCCAACCCTTCAGTGAATAAAGGGGCAAGACCTAATAGTGATGCGGTTGGGTAGCACCCAGGATTTGCAATGATCGTCGCTTTTTTTATAGCTTCGGCATTCCATTCAGCCAATCCGTATACGGCTTCTTCAATAATATGCTGAGGCGCTGCCGGCTTTTTATACCAGTTTTCGTATTCACCTGGAGTTTGAAGCCTAAGATCTCCTGATAGATCGATCACTTTAATATCGAGATCAGAAAATTCCGAAATCAATTGCGATGAAACGCCCGAAGGAGTTGCAAGAAATACAATATCGGATTTTTTTGCAATCGCTTCCGGGTCGATTTCTTCTAATGTATCTTTCATATGCATTAAATGTGCATTTTCTTCATATAAACTTCGACCAAATTGGGATGAAGTATGCAATGATTTTATTTTAAATTGCGGATGATTATTCAAAAACCTTATTAGTTCCATTCCTCCATAACCCGTTGCACCTACTATTGATACGTTCATAAAACCATCTCCTATAATTTCAGGTCCCTGTCAATCTTTGATTCTATTATTATAAGACTGAATAAAAATAAAATCAAATGTATTTTTATAAAATTATAAACATAAATTTCAAATGAAATATTATCCAACAAAATTCCTAGAATTATCCAAAGCTGTTGACTACTAGGGTTTTTTCCGTTTAAATCAAAGGTAGTAATTGAGTAATGACGGTTTCTGAAAGGTGGTCATATGCATGAATGAATTATCGTTATCCAATCGGATGCAAGCAATTTTAGATAATAAACAACAAATTAAACATATGGAAAAAGGGCGCTACCTTTTTCATGAGAGCACCCCAGCAAGTGATTTGTATTACATTATAAATGGGAAAGTAGAAGTGAGTAAGGTTGTTCCCGACGGTCGGGAATTAACTATACGCATTAGTTCGGAGAATGATTTGGTTGGGGAGACAGTCTTATTTTCTCAAAATCCTAAATATATGATGAATGCAAAAATGATGGAAGATGGTACTGTCGCGGTTATTTCCAAAGAAGCATTAGAAGAAAAAATCGCCTCCGATAGCCATCTCGCAGTCGAGATGATGACATGGTTATCCGCTCAAAACCGTAAAAATCAGGCTAAATTCCGCGATATGCTCCTGCACGGTAAGAAAGGTGCATTTTACTCCACCCTCATCCGTTTATCAAATAGCTATGGCACTGAAGCGGAAGACGGCAAAGTTATCAATCTTCCATTTACAAACCAAGAACTCGCCAATTTTTGCGGCACATCCCGCGAAGTAGTCAATCGAATGCTCGCTCAATTAAGGAAAAACAATGTCATCTCCATTAAAAAGGGCCGCATTACGATTCTTGACTTTGACTATTTGAAACAGGAAATCGACTGTGAAAACTGTCCAATAGAAATCTGTACAATCGATTGAATCCTTTCCCATAAAAAGCAGCAATACATAAAGCCTTAATGATCTTAATAATGAATGGAATTTATTTCAGTCTAATCCATCCCTAGGACCATTGAATTATTTTCATTACCTTGTATCCTAAATAAAAATGCATAAAAAAACGCCATTGACCGGCATCATGTCCTGACAACTATACAAAAAAGGGATGGCATAGCTGCCATCCCTTAATTTTTCATTCAAACGGATTATCCGCCAATGAATGACATTTCGATTTTTTCCTGTTTCTTCACCGTTCCCGCTGCCCGCTCATCCGAATAGCGGTCGTCCCTGCGGTTCCAAAGTGAAATGATGAACCCTGTCAATTCTTCATCGGTCATGTCGGAACGGAGCAATGACTTCAAGTCATGTCCCTTTCCATTAAACAGGCATGTATATAAACTTCCATTAGCAGAAAGACGTGCACGTGTACAAGTTGAACAAAAAGACTCGGAAACCGAGGTAATGAAGCCTACTTCTGCAGTAGTGCCCTTATAGCGGAAGCGTTTTGCGACCTCTCCAAAATAATCTTCTTCAACTGGTTCGAGGTCGAATTCGGTTTGGAGCATTGCAAGCAGTTCTTTTTTCGTAATGACATTCTTTAACTGCCAGCCATTTGTATGTCCGACATCCATGAATTCTATATAGCGTAATTGAAGGCCCTCATCTTTACAAAATCGGGCCAACGGCAGGATTTGAGATTCATTGGTTTCTTTTTTGACTACCATATTCACTTTAACGCCAAGCCCTGCTTCTTTAGCAGCAGCGATGCCTTCAATAACGGGCTTTATGCCGATATCCCTGCCGTTCATCTTCTTGAAAAGATCGTCATCGAGGCTGTCCAAGCTGATATTCACCCTCTGCAAACCAGCTTCCTTCAAATTTACGGCATGTTTTTTCAAGAAGACCCCATTCGTGGTCAGTCCAATATCTTCAATACCTTCAATTTTAACGAGATTTGAAATCAAAGTGGTAAGATCTCTTCGGAGTAATGGTTCCCCGCCAGTCAACCTTAGTTTTTTTACCCCTAAGCCTGCGAAGATTTTAGAAAGCCTTACAATTTCCTCATAAGATAATAGCTCACTTTTAGGCAGGAACTGAAAATTCTCGTGAAAAATTTCAGCAGGCATGCAATACTGGCAGCGAAAGTTACAGCGATCTATGACTGAAATCCTTAAATCCCTTAGTGGCCTGTCCAATGAATCTTTAATTTGACTGTTCAATTAACCACTCCTAGCCGAAAGTATTAGAAAAAAACCAGACCATAAAAAGTGGCTCCTTGAATGGGTTCACTTTTTTTGACTGGCTTTTCATTTCTATTACAGAGTTATTATTTGATACCTAATGCAATTTTAGCATATCTGGACATTTTGTCTTTCGTCCATGGCGGACTCCAGACTATCTTCACGTCCGTTTCCTTGACCTCGGGGATATCTTCCAGAACCAATTTAACTTGATCGACAATCGTCCCAGCCATCGGACAGCCCATTGCTGTCAATGTCATCGTAACGGTGGTCAGACCTTCCTCATCCATATCCACATCATATACCAAGCCTAAATTAACGATATCTATACCAAGCTCAGGGTCAATGACCTGCTCCAAAGCTCCAAGAATAATGTCTTTTGTATCTTGATCCACTTCAATCACTCCTTTTATGGAAAATCTCTAGTTTGTCGCTTTCATCATTATGTCCGTATAAGCATCATAACAGATTTTGAGTGAGTACTTAAGCATTTTGCACAGCAGACAGTAAATGTTTCGCGAACCAGTCCGCTGTCTTAAGCACTCCTTCTCTGCTGACCTTATGCCCAGCCTTAGGGTCAAGGATAAAATCAATTTTTTCATCTGCCTTGTCATACCCTGCTTTGACCCCTTCATAAAAACGGTATGCATGCTGATAAGGTACAACCGGATCTTTGGCACCATGCCAAAAAAGAAGCGGTCGGTCGCAAAGCTTATCCTGATTAAGACTCAAATCAAATGGCTTAAGCTGTTCAATCACCTTCGCAACTTCCTCATCGGTAGCTGGGAAATCAACTTTCCTTTTCTTAATCTCCTCCATTTGGAGCTCTGCATACGCGACATATGATGGGTTCCCCATTAAACTGACCCCGGCGGAAATCCATTCATAAGCAGCAAGGGCCCCATTAGTAACTATTCCCCCCATTGAAGTACCTGCCACGCCAATTCTGTCGGGATCAATCAATTTTCGGGATAATAAATCATCCTTCAGCAAAGATAAATCCTGGATTGTTTGTAAAACCATTTTCCAAAAACGGGGCATCATTTGAGAATCACTTAAACCGGCTTCCCTTTCCCCATGATGAATCACATCGGGTAGAAGCACACGAAACCCCTTTTCAGCCAATAAATAAGCATAGTGCAGATTATGTTCTTTTGCACTTTGAAAACCATGTATAAAAATAATAAGCGGCAATTCCTGATTGAAAGTGGCTTGTTCCCCTAAGTGCAAGACAGGAATTTGCCCAATTCGTTCTTTTTCAATTATTATCAAGTTAACCCCTCCGAATAATTTGTTCCGGTCTTTTCAATCTATTACCAAAATGGAATTCATTACCTTTAAATCTGAGCTTCGCTTTAATTATCATAATCCTGGATATAGTAATATCATACAGGAATGCATAAAGAATGAAAAAGATTTACATTTACTTTAAAATAGGCTTAACAATATTTGCATATAATGAAATCAAAAAGAACAGAAGGTGTGTACATGACTGAGAAACATTTAATCGTATTGGATCTTGATGGTACTTTACTTACAGATAACAAAACAATTTCTTCAAGGACTAAAAAAACACTCCTAAAACTTAAAGAAGATGGACACGAGGTTATGATCGCCACCGGGCGCCCCTTTCGCTCAAGTGAACTTTATTACCGGGAACTGGGGCTGACTACACCAATCGTTAATTTCAATGGCGCTTTCGTCCATCACCCATTACATACAAGCTGGGGGGTATACCACTCTCCACTGGATATAAATGTTGCGAAAGAAATTGTCGAAGCGTGTGATGATTTTACATATCATAACATCATCGCTGAAGTCCGGGATGAAGTTTATGTCCATTATCATGATGAAAAGTTGATGAACATGTTCAATCTAGGAAATCCGATCATGAAGACAGGTGATTTACGCAATTACCTTCAGGATTCCCCAACTTCGATGCTGATTCACACAGATAGTGAATTCGTAGGGCAGATTCGCCAGCATCTATCCGATGTCCATGCAGAATTGGTCGATCACCGCCGCTGGGCAGAGCCTTTTCATATCATCGAAATAATAAAAAGCGGGTTAAGTAAAGCCGTAGGGCTAAAACGCGTATCCAACTATCTGGAAATTCCTCAAAACAGGATAATCGCTTTCGGTGATGAAGATAATGATTTGGAAATGCTCGAATATGCGGGAACCGGGGTGGCCATGGGAAATGCGATCTCACCAGTAAAAACGGTAGCAAATACGACGACATTGACGAATGAAGAAGATGGTATAGCCGTCTTCCTCGAAGAAAAATTCAATATGAAAGCCTAATCCGTCATTTTTTACCTTCATAATATTCAACTTTCAAGCCAAACTAATATGGACAACAGATCTATTCCGTTGTCGACAACGCTCAGAATCGGAGGAGATAAGAATGGGTAAAAGCAGTAAATCTAAACGATTTGTACAGCAGGGCAAAGAAAGTGTTGCCAGGCATGCCGAAAAAATCCCTTATCACACTACGTTTGAAGAGGCAGAAAAAGACAGGTTAAGAATTATGTCTGAACAAAGCTATGGTGGCTTCTAATGGGAAACAAATTATTCCAAAAGGCTAGGGAATTTGTTGAAGAAGCTCTCCACTCTGAGCATGACGGTGACCAGCATAAGACAGAGGAAATCGCTAAAAACGCTCTTTCATCAGCCTTTGCCAATACGAACGAGGCTGAAAAAGAACAATTGCGAGAACTCCAGCAAGAGCTGGAAAATCACTCTAAATAATGTGAAAGCCTCCAGGGATTCCTGGAGGCTTTCGCTTTGTTTTTCATCTTGTAATAGAAGTGCAATGGCCTTGATTTTTATTAATATCATTCCCTGCGGAAAGTCCCAACAATTCCTGACGTTTCTATGATGTTTGTGAATGCGTGTGGATCCACTTCCTTGATGATCTTTTCAAGGTCATACAGTTCATACCTTGTAATGACAATCAATAACATTTCCTTAGTTTCGTTAGTGAATGCACCTTTTGCGGGAACCCTTGTAATTCCGCGAACTAATTTAGCATGGATTGCCTGTTTAAGCTCTTCGCTTTTCTTTGTAATGATCATGGCCGTAAGCTTTTCATGACGTGTATGTATCGCGTCCACGACACGGGTCGATGTATAAAGGGTAACAAGTGTATACAAAGCTTTTTCCGGTCCATAAACAGCACCTGCCGTTACAATGATCACGCCATTCAGCAGAAATAAATAAGTCCCTACAGGTTTATCCTTCTTCCGTGAAAGAAGCATGGCGATAATATCCATTCCGCCAGTCGATGCTCCGTATTTCAAGGTGATCCCCACACCAACTGCAGCTATGACTCCGCCAAATACCGCATTCAATAATATGTCAGGTGACCAGCGTGTAATCGGGATGATTTCCATAAAAAAGGACATCAAGGCAACGCTGAGGAAACTATAAAAAGTGAAAGACTTTCCTACCTTTCGCCAAGCAATGATCGTTACTGGAATGTTCAATAAAAGCAAGAGAATACCTGTCGATACATTAAAAGGAGCAAAAGATCCAATCATCCTCGATAGAAGCTGGGCCACTCCGGTAAATCCGCTTGCATATACGTTTGCCGGTATTAGAAAAAAGTTCATTGCGATGGCATTAAGCAATGCCCCGACCACAACTATGATAATTTTCTTCATTTCACCACTGTACATCCTAAAAACCTCCATTTCACCCTTATTCTATTATCTTTTTACCCTTAATTATTTATTCTATTTACGTAGAGATTGAATTTTTACCGTTACGTGCTACACTAAAAAGTAGAGTGACCACTCATTTTCTAAAAATTGTAAAAAGAAAGCAGGTGTATTATGGCTATCACAATTCTTGCAGATAGTGCATGTGATTTGCCGTTGTCTTTCTATAAGGAAAACAATGTTTCATTAATCCCTTTACAAGTCCATCTTGACGGGGAAACTTATGAAGATTTACTTACCATTAATTCTCACGAAGTCTATCAGGCGATGCTTGAAGGAAAAGCCCCGAAAACATCGCAAGCTTCTCCAGAATACTTTATAGAACTTTTCACACAGTTTGCCAAGGAGAAAAAACAAGGGATATATATAGCCTTTTCCTCTGAGTTATCAGGAACATATCAAACGGCAGTCATGATTCTTAATCAGGTGAAGGAAGAGTACCCTGACGTTGACATTGATATCGTCAATACAAAATGCGCTTCCATGGGCGTCGGTTTAATTGTAAAGAAAGCAGCCGATCTTTCAGCAAACGGTGCCACTAAAGAAGAAATCCTGGCTGCCATAGAATTCCAAACCCGGCATATGGAGCATCTATTCACTGTAGACAACCTTGAATATCTGGCCCGTGGCGGCCGCATCTCCAAGACATCTGCCCTTGTTGGCGGTTTATTAAACATTAAACCGTTATTGCATGTTGAAGATGGGAAGCTTGTTCCGCTTGAAAAGATACGCGGCAAAAAGAAATTGATCAAACGTGTAATCGAATTAATGCACGAAAGAGGCAAAAACTTAACTACCCAAACGATTGCCATCAGTCATGGGGACGATGAAGCAACGGCCCTGGAATGGAAGGAAGCCATCCAAAATGAATTCGGGACAACCGACTTCATGATCCATACAATTGGCTCCGTCATCGGTGCGCATGCCGGCCCTGGCACAATTGCCCTCTTCTTCTTAAACGATACCCCTGAGAAATAATAAACATACATACTCCCTTCCATAATTGTGAACAATATATATTGATCAGATAATGGAAGGGAGTTTTCACTATGTCCAAAACAACCGATGACAATAAAAGGCCAAAAGATAACCAAGCGAGAAATGCTGAAAAAAATATCGCATATCAGGAAAACCTTGCTGCAGGTAAGCACTCCTATTCGAAGAAAACGGACCATAAATGAAGCGTGGGGCTTGTCCCCCCGCTTTTTTAATATCGTTTATATAGTTGTCTTCCTATCATACTTTCTCTATAATAAAGGAAATAAACCCTGCTGGAGGTAAGTGATGGCAAAGGAAAATTCATTTGATATTGTTTCGAAAGTAGACTTTTCAGAGGTAACGAATGCAGTTACCATGGCAATGAAGGAAATACAGACACGCTATGATTTTAAAGGGAGCATAAGCAGCATCACCATTGATAAAGAAGACTTGGTTTTAGTATCCGACGATGAATATAAGCTCGAACAGCTGAAGGATGTTCTCATCAGTAAACTCATAAAACGTGACGTACCCGTCAAGAACCTGGATTATGGCAAATTGGAAGGAGCTTCTGGCGGGACCGTTCGCCAACGGGCCAAGTTAATTCAAGGCATCGATAAGGAGCAAGCAAAAAAGATCAATACCATCATTAAAAATAGCGGCCTTAAAGTGAAAAGCCAGATCCAGGATGATCAAATCCGGGTTACCGGTAAGAACCGGGATGATTTACAAGGAATCATTTCCGCGATTCGGGGCGCTGATCTGTCCATTGATGTACAATTCTTAAATTACCGCTAAGTATGAAGACCTCACCTGCTTTGGGTGGGTCTTTTTTCATTTGTTTCAACTGCCTCCGTCAGCGCTCATCCTCCCTTTTCTTATGAATCGCCTTCATGGAACATGGAAAGACTAGTCATGTTCCCTTCAGTTAAAACATAAACCAAAACTTTTATGGGTATTTTTTCCATGTTTTCTTTTTCCTAAAAGAAGGAATAGAAAAAGCGTAGATAATTAAATGGGAGGCGTTTATATCTTGACTACTCAAAACCAAAATCAGAACAAACAAGGATTTCCACCTCAACATCAGCAGCATCAACCTGGATTGGAAACAAAAATGGAACCTAATCCTGATTCAGTTAAAGCTGCCTACAAAGGAAGCGGCAAATTAAAAGGTAAAACGGCAATCATAACGGGAGGAGACAGCGGAATCGGAAAATCAGTTGCCATTTACTACGCTAAAGAAGGAGCGAATGTGACAGTTGCATACCTGGATGAACACGAGGATGCCAAAGCGACAAAAGAATTGATCGAAAAAGAAGGCCAGAAATGTTTACTCATTTCCGGTGATATCGGTGATGAAGCATTCTGCCAGGAAGTCGTCAAAAAAACGGTTGATGAATTTGGCGGTTTGGACATTCTAGTCAACAACGCCGGGGAACAGCATGTGCAGACAAGTATCCTGGACATTTCAGCTGAACAATTGGAAAAAACGTTCCGCACGAATATTTTCTCGATGTTCCACTTAACTAAAGCTGCATTGAAGCACCTTAAAAAAGGAAGCAGCATCATTAATACAACCTCTATCACAGCCTATCAGGGCAACCCAAAACTAATCGATTACTCTTCAACTAAAGGTGCAATACTTGCATTTACAAGAGCCCTGTCGAACTCCATTTCAAAAGATGGCATCCGAGTTAATGGTGTTGCGCCTGGACCGATCTGGACACCGTTGATTCCTGCCTCATTCGGCGAGGAGGATGTTGCCAAATTCGGACAGGATACTCCAATGGGCCGTGCAGGTCAGCCTGAGGAATTGGCACCAGCCTATGTATATTTGGCAAGTGATGATTCATCCTATGTCAGCGGACAAGTCATCCATGTAAACGGCGGGACCGTTGTTAACGGATAAGGCCTCACCTTTTTTCCAAAAGCAGTGGATTTCATAAATTGAAATCCACTGCTTTTATTATTTCAGGCAGGATATTTCCGGTTAACGCGGAATATATGACTGGGAAGGAGTGGAGTAATTTTTGAAAAATATTGTAGATCCATGGTTCACCGTTCAGGGATTGGACTCAAAAACGTTTGCAATCAGTGAATATGGTCATTGGGAGAAAGTTCATTCCTTTTTATTACTTGGTGAGACCCGGGCTGCGTTAATCGACACAGGATTAGGCATCGATTCGATTAAGCGGATTACAGACCAGCTTACCGATCTTCCGATCATCGTCCTGACCACACACGTTCATGCGGATCATATTGGCGGTCACGTTGATTATGAAACGATTTATGTTCATGGTGATGATGCCAATTGGCTGATTAACGGCATTGAAGGTTTGCCCTTGGAACAAATAAGAAAGAACATGGCCCGGGATATCACATTACCCATACCCGATTCATTCAATCCTGATACATACAAGCCATACCAGGGGTACCCCGATAGGCTCTTATCGGATGGGGACACGATTGATCTCGGGAACCGAAGTTTAAGCATTTATCGTACACCTGGTCATTCGCCTGGCCACATTTCAATTTTGGATGATAAAACAGGTTATTTATTTACTGGCGACCTGCTTTATTCAGATACTCCCGTTTATGCATTTTATCCCTCGACAAGCCCTGAAGACCTTGTTAATTCGTTAGAAAAAATCGCAAAGATCAAGGCAGTCTCCAAAATCTATGGCGGACACAACCAACTAGGCCTCGAACCAAAGATCCTTGAAGAAGTCCTTGCAGCCATTCAATATCTTAAAGAGAATCATTTGGTCAGACACGGAACGGGTATACATGCATTCAAAAGTTTCAGCGTACATTTCTAGATAAAAAAAGGCATTGCTTTTACGCAATGCCTTCTCGTTCAATAAGTCATGGCCATTGCACCTTGCTTGATCGATCTGCAGGAATGCCTTTCCACGAAATGATGTGGAATGATGGTCCCGGCAGGAGCATCTCCAGTCTGCAGCATATGAATGATGCCCTTAGCGGCCTGATATCCCAAATCAAAAATATTAATATCTACGGAGGTCAGGGCTGGTAATGACAGTTCAGAGAAAAGAACGTTATTGAAGCTGACGATTGACATTTCTTCAGGAGTGCGCACGCCCATTTCGCGAAGTGAATGCACGATGCCAAGTGCCATGAGATCATCACTGACCACCAAAGCGGTAGGTGGTTCATCGATGGATAGTAACCTTTTTGCAGCGGCTTGTCCCCCTTCATGCAAAAAATCTTCATGCAGGGTATATTCCATCCTTCGATCGATTCCAGCCCTCTCCAATGCCCGTTCATATCCTGATAAGCGATCAATGGTCATCATAAGGGATTCATCACCTCCGATGAATCCAACCCTTTCATGTCCTAGCTTTATGAGGTAATCCGTTGCCTGTTCGGCAGCCAAGACATTATCGTTATCAACATATGTTATCTCCTCGATGTAATCATAGGGTTTCCCAATGATCACAAATGGAAAATCCCTTTCCCTCAAATAGGTCAGAATGTGATCGTTCATCCTTGAATACATCAGGATTATTCCATCCACCATCCCCCCCTGCACCATATTCACTACTCCTTCGTAGATTTCATCTTCTGTTTTTCCCGTGCTTAACAACAGGGAATAATGGTTTTCCTGAGCTCCCTCACTTAGACCCTGGAGGATCGTAGGAAAAAAGGGATTTTGATAATAATCATTTGACGAACTTGGCATTACCAAGCCAATGATCCTGGTCGATTGATTGGCAAGACTACGTGCAATGAAGTTTGGATGGTATCCTAATTTAGTCATCGCCTTACGTACCCGTACCTTTGTTTTTTCACTTATCCGAGGATTGTTTGCAATCACTCGAGAAACTGTTGAAGGAGCAACATTCGCTAGCTGTGCCACATCTTTTATTGTGATGGCCATGCATTTCCCCTCTCCTTTCTTAGCCTTTATTGACTTCATTTTAAAAAAGGTGAATACCAATAAACACTTCTCTAATATTCATTTTATATTTATACATTTTGCATGTATTCATAATACACTCAGTTCAATAGTTATATCCATACTTTTTTTAATGTTTATTTAATTTTTCAGAAAATACTTACTTTTCCGTTTTTTTCATCTAAGATTAAAATTCAAAAAGAAGCTGATGGATAATCAGCTTCTTTAAAAACGACAGGTCTATTGGAAATTAAGAAGTCAGACGACTAACTACATAGGTTTTAGGCTAATTTCCAATCAAGTCCATAGAATCAATAACGATAAATCCTCGTTTCATATGGACGTAAATCAATAATGGGCACCTCAGGACAATCCTCATAATTAGCAAGCAAAAGTTCCATTCCCCCCCAATAAGAAAGGTCGATTTGATGGTGATTCATACTAAAGTTACATACCACCATAACTGAATTATCATTCATGTTTCTTGTATAAATATAAAGTTCAGGATGATCTTCCCATAATAACTCATATTCCCCATAAACAAGGACCTGATGTTTTTTTCGAAGTTCAATCATCTTTTTATAAAAATGATAAATGGATGACGGGTCATTTTTCTGCTGTTCTACATTAATGGCGCGATAATTTGGATTAACCCTCATCCAAGGGGTTCCATGAGTGAATCCGCCATTTTCAAGATCATTCCATTGCATCGGTGTTCGTGAATTATCACGGCCGCTATGCCATATAATGTTCATGATCTCATCATGAGGTCGACCTTTCGAGGTCTCTATCCTATAAAAGTTTTTCATTCCGACATCATCATAATCATCAATCGAATCAAATTGGACATTTGTCATGCCAATTTCCTGACCTTGATAAATAAAAGGTGTCCCTTGCATGAAAAAGTAAAGGGCCCCTATCATTTTTGCGCTTTCCAACCAATATTGATGATCATTTCCCCAGGTGGATACACTTCTCGGCTGGTCATGATTTTCAAAAAACAAAGCATTCCATCCTTTGTTTTTCAGCCCCTTTTGCCATTTGGTCATCGTTCGCTTTAGCCCTTGAACATCAACAGCGTGATTCTGTCCCCTATTCCAAAGACCAAGATGTTCAAATTGAAAGATCATATTGAACTTCCCATTCGATTCCCCGACCCATTCTTCCGCCTGCTCTATCCTGACGCCATTGGCCTCACCGACCGTCATGATATCATACTTAGAGAAAGTCTCTTCTTTCAACTCCTGAAGGTAATCCAGAATCCCGTCCTGATTGGTATGCATTTCAAACGCAGGTACATACTGATGCCAATAAGGATTGGGCATATCCGGAAGGCCTTCGCGCTTATGAATATGCGTGATCGCATCAATCCGGAAGCCATCGATTCCCTTATCGAGCCACCAATTGACCATTTCATATAATGCCTTTCGCACATCAGTGTTTTTCCAGTTTAAGTCTGGCTGCTTTTCGGCAAATAGATGTAAATAGTATTGATTGGTCCTTTCATCGAATTTCCAGGCACTTCCGGAAAAGATGCTTTCCCAATTATTAGGCTCACGGCCGTCCTGCCCATCCCTCCAAATATACCAATCCCGTTTCGGATTATCGCGGGAAGAACGTGACTCGACGAACCAAGGGTGCTCATCACTTGTATGATTCAAAACAAGGTCGAGTATCACCTTCATCCCACGCCCGTGAACATCTTTCAATAACAGATCAATATCTTCGATTGAACCGAATTCATCGGAAACTGCTTGATAATCACTAATATCATAGCCATTATCCGCATTGGGCGATTTATAAAAAGGACAAATCCAAATGACATCTATCCCTAATTCCTGCAGATAGTCGAGCTTTGAAATCAAACCTTTTATGTCTCCGACTCCATCACCATTACTATCCATGAAACTGCGCGGGTAAATTTGATAGCAAACCGCTTCTTTCCACCAGGTCTTATTCATGCTGTAACCTCCCGATCCTGTTTTCCACAAAGCCTTAGGGACAATGTTTGGCGGCTACCGACAATCGAGAGGTATATGATTATTTTGGTTGATTCCGTTTTGAACGTTTAATAACCAAAGCAATGAATATACCAAAAATGAGAAGAACCAATCCTATGACTAACAGGTAAGGAATATTAATAATCGACTTAGGTGACAGCGTATAGACTTCTGTCGTCTCCCTGTCGATTACGATAGAGTAGCTGTTGTCCTTACTGCGGACCAGATCCCCATTCAGCATACCTCTCAACTCTTTATTGCTTTCAAGTTCCTTATCAGTAAGGTTTATCGTTTGAGTTTCAGTCGTATTGTTCATGGCGACGACAATCGTTTCTTCACCATATACACGCTTGAATACCGAAGCTCCACCTTCTTCATATAAAAGCTCCATATCCCCTTTTTTCAATGCCGGGTACATGTCTCTGAGGTCAGAAAGCTTTGTTATATATTCCACCAATTCCTGTTCTGTCTTAAAATTCATCAACTTATGATTATCCGGGGCAATATCGCCGTTCAAGGCAATTTCCGATCCATAAAATACGATTGGCACCCCTGGCATCGTATATAGATACGACAGGGCCATTCTCCATCTGGAACCTGGATTTTCGTTATGGTCGGCTGCATCCTTTGTAAACCGGGGCATTCCCTCTGTATCCATGAACAAAGCCTGATGGGCATTGCCCCCTAATTCATCTTCGCTTTTCGCAAACGCATTAAAAACAGGTTTCAATTCCTTATCGGGCGCAGCAAATGCTTCACGTAGCTCAGCATTCTGCGGATAAGCCATAAAAGCATCGATACCCGTCTCCTTGTAGCTTGAGATCAATTTCGCATCACCTTGAACATCGCCGATTGTATAGAAATTTGATTTTTCAGATTTGACTTCATCCACAAATTCCTTCCAAAAATCTTTTGCTACGTATTGGACTTTATTTATACGGTATCCATCAATATCGGTTTCCGTTATCCACCATTTGGCAGCATCAAGTAAATATTTCCTTGTTTCCTCATTATCTTGATTCAAATCGGGAAGACCATCAACCCACCCTGTTTCCAAATCCGTTTGGCTACCATCCTTGGAAATCTTTTTTTCTTCATGGAACCATTCTTGTTTTTTTGGATCGTTCAGCCACGCGGAGTCAGGGCCCACATTATTTGCTTGAAAATCAATGATCACCTTCATATCGCGTTTATGTGCCTCATTCACGAGTTTTTTAAACTCTTCCATTGTCCCATAGTGTTTATCCGTTTTATAAAAATCGGCCACCCAATCGCCATGATAGCCATTTGCATCATTAGCGAAAATCGGTGAAAGGATGATAGCGGTATAACCCATATCTTTTAAATAATTCAGTTTCTTCGTGACACCTTCGAAATCCCCACCATTAAACGTGGAAGGGTCATTCACGTTCGCATCTCCATTATTTTGGGTATCCCCATCGAAAAATCTGTCGACCAATAATGAATATACGATTTCATCCTTCCAAGTTCGTTGTTCTTTTTCAGCTGCTCCTACTGGAATGGCGTAAAAAAGAAGCAACGGAATTAAAGCGAGTGATAACACTCTTTTTCTCATATCCGTTCTCCTCCTAGCTATCTCTTTACGCCTTTAAGATTAGCCTTTTGACCCCTTAACGTCAAATCCAATTTATAAAAAACTTTACACTTAAGGGACAAACTGGGGATACTGGTTATGGTTACTGAATTGGAAAAGAGCCAAACACGGTTAACGCTCTTTTTTTATCTTCTTGACCGCTTTATCCAAAGCCCTTTTTGGTTTTGCTTTTTGAGTGGTCATTTCATCCATGGCTGAATTCATCGGTCCCCATACTTTATTCATTTCCGGAATATTCGGCACTGGTTCAGCGTATTGTAATTGTATGCTTAAGGCTTGTGCCCTTTCATTTTCTTTGATTGCGGCACTGTGTTTAATTGATTTATTAGGTGGAAATTCCCCTGTTAAATCAAAACGCTTCATTGCATTATCATCATTAGTCAAATATTCAACTAACTTCGTAGACCAATAAGGGTGTTTTGTGAATGCTGTTACATGCCAGCCTTTGATTTCCATGAACGTTTTCATTGGCTGACCATTGGGCAATTCTGGCATGGGGGCAATTCCTGTATCCTTTCGCTCGGTAAATGAGTTCCCGTCACTCATGATAGAAGCCAATTTCCCTTGTAAAAACAACTTCTCGATTCCTGCCTTGTCGCCTTTAGGAATCAAACCCGCCCTATACCATTTTTGGATGTACGCTGCCCCTTTTACGGAACCCTTATTATTCAAACCAATGTCGGAAGGGTCTAACTTTCCATTCTTATCTTTAAATATATAACCTCCCATTCCAGCCATTACTCCATACGAATCATGGAAATCATTCCACTTGCCATAGTAACCATGCATGTTACGCTTTCTTAATTCCTTCGCCATTTTATACAGGTCATTCATCGTCTCAGGAGCCTTAGCCATCAATTTTTTATTATAAATGAAGACGGAGGTGGTTACGGACTTTGGCAATCCAAAAACCTTATCTTGATACATCTCCCCCCTAATTGAAGGTTCAATGAAGGCATTCAATACCTCATCTTTCACCTTCACTTCCTGAATTAAGCCTTCCTTCACGATTTGCCCGACTTTTTCATGGGAAAAAGTTACGACATCCGGTGCCTTTCCATTTCCGATTGGCCCATCTCGACGAAGTCGTTCATACATCCCGGTAGCCATTTCAAGCTCTTCATGCTCAACTTTGATTCCATATTCTTTTTCAAAGGCTTCAATCACCGGCTTTAGGGCCTCCGCTTTACCTTCTTCCTCCCAAATGATCAATTTTTCCGGCTTCGCTTCATTGCTGGCTTCGTCTTCTTTTTTCTTATCTTCTTTCACTGCTTTATTTTTATTTTCTAAATCTGAACTGGATCCGCAAGCACTTACACTAACAATCAATAATATGGACATGAACAAATGAAAAATCAGCTTCTTCACTTTCATTCTCCTTTTTGCAATGTTTATTCTATCATGTCCAAAAGCACCAAATAATACTGTTTTTCAGTTCAGTACTTCAAATAAAGCCAATTGATGAAAGCGATGCCAAAGCTATTGTTATCATTATATGAACGGCTTTGATTTTTACAACATTTTCCTTGGCGTATTTATTTCCTTGTAGTGATGAACAATTTTTGTTATTTTTTAGTTAATAAGTGCTTCTTTCAATTGAAATTGGGTATATAACCATAATGAAAAAGCACTTAACCTGGCTTAGTACCACTTCATAGAGACCCTCCTCGTGACAGCCGGAAGTTTCCTTTTTCACAGCCCCAAAACTTATAGAATCGGAGTGGTTTTCATGGAATTTTCATCCATACACCATAGACCTAATGACAATTACGGCTATCCAATCAACACTGAAACCCTACATATCCGCCTACGTACGAAAAAACAAGATATCTCCTCAGTTGGATTGATTTTTGGGGATCCTTACATTTCAAATAATGGTCAATGGCAGTACGAGGAACTTCCCATGAGTCTGTCGGGCAGCGATACCCGTTATGATTATTGGCATATCTATGTGAAGCCTCCCTACCGAAGAATTCGATATGGGTTCAAGGTATCGTCAGAAAATGAATGCTCCATTTACACGGAAAAGGGCTTCTTCAAAGAGCCTCCCCGAGATCCCGGATGCTATTTCGCGATTCCCTATCTCCATCAAAATGAAGTTTTCGGGGCACCGGATTGGGTCAAAGATACAATTTGGTACCAAATTTTCCCTGAACGATTTGCGAACGGAAACCCCGCCAACGACCCCGAAGGTGTGAAACCATGGGGAAGTGAAGAACCGGCGGTGGATAATTTTTTTGGCGGGGACTTCGAAGGAATCCTTGAACATTTGGATTACCTGGAGAATCTCGGCATCAACGGAATTTATTTCACGCCTATCTTCCATGCCTACTCCAATCATAAATACGATACGATTGATTATCGGAGTATCGATCCGCAATTCGGAACGAAGGAAACATTGAAAACACTAATAGCCGAATGCCATAGACGGAATATAAGGGTCATGCTGGATGCTGTTTTTAACCATAGCGGCTACTATTTCCCCCCTTTCCAGGATTTACTCGAAAAAGGGGAGAAATCGAAATATAAGGATTGGTTCCACCCACACAGCTTCCCTCTTAAGGGAGGGGAAAGGCCCAATTATGAAACATTCGGTTTTTTTGAATCGATGCCAAAATTGAATACGGCAAATCCGGAGGTGAAAGAGTATCTGCTCGAAGTCTCGGCCTATTGGATCAAGGAGTTCGATATAGACGCCTGGCGGCTCGATGTGGCAAATGAAGTCGATCAGCCATTCTGGCGTGAATTTCGAACAACGGTGAAAAATATAAAGCCTGACCTTTATATTCTTGGGGAAATTTGGCATGACTCCATGCCATGGCTTCGCGGCGATCAGTTCGATGCCGTCATGAATTACCCTTTCACCAACCAGGTCTTTCGCCTGGTCGCCTCACAAACCATCAATGCACGCGAGTTCACTGAAGAAATGACAGCCATCTATCACAGTTATCCAACCAATGTTTTTGACGTGACATTCAACCTTCTTGGAAGCCATGATACACCGCGGATTTTCACGGATTGCGGGGAAGATCTAGCAAGAGCCAAGCTCATTCACGCAATCCTGCTGACATTCAATGGCAGCCCTTGTATTTATTATGGAGATGAAATCGGCTTAACCGGCGGCATGGATCCAGGATGCCGAAAATGCATGGTCTGGGAAGAAGAAAAACAAAACACCGAGCTACTCAATGAAATTAAGGCATTGATCCACTTGCGAAAAGAAGAACGGTTACTTGCCAATGACGGGGAGTTCAAATTCCTTGATACAGCTGGAAACGAAAATATCGTGGCCTACCAAAAGTATAATGAAAAACGATCTGTCGTGATCCTCATCAATCCGACCGATGTCAAGCAATCCTTTACCCTTCCTGTTGATTTGAAAGGACGTACACTAATGGATTTAAGAACGAAGGAAACCACACAAGTTGGCAAATTTGAATTGGGTGGTTATCAATATAAAATTCTCGCAATCAATCATTGAGGCAAATGAAAACGGGGCGTTGATAAACATCCGCCCCGTTTTTTCACTCGATTATTTGGATATCATATTCTTTGAACCATACATGGGTCTGTGCCAAATGCGCGAGCAATTGTGGCCCTGACATCAATTGGCCGAACCATGGCACTTTAAAAGCCGCACCCTTTGACTCTACTATATCGGTTAGCTTCTGTTTATCGAAAAATTCATGCAGGATCGAATTTTTATCCGTCAGTAAGTCTTTCAACCACGCCTGCACACGGTCTGTATATATAGGGTTATGGGTTTTTGGATATGGACTTTTTTTACGATACAATACTTCATCCGGTAATAGCCCCTCCAAAGCCTTCCTAAGAATACCCTTTTCACGGTTGCCTTCCATTTTCATTTCCCAAGGAATGTTCCATGCATATTCAACAAGGCGATGATCGGCAAATGGCACGCGCACCTCTAGACTTGCCCCCATACTCATTCGGTCCTTCCGGTCAAGGAGCGTCGTCATGAACCATAATAAATTCACATAGAAAAGCTCTCTCCGTTTTGCCGCTATACCGCTTTCCCCTTCCAATTTAGGCGTTTCGGCAAGGGTGGCCAAATAAGCTTCCTGGGCATATTCCTCCAGCTTCAATTTCTCGCGCCATCCCGTTTTCAATAAAGATACCCGCTCATCCGTAGATCTCATCCATGGAAAACCAGCACGATTCAAATCATCCTCACGGTGAAACCAAGGATAACCTCCAAAAATTTCGTCCGCACATTCGCCGGAGAGGCCTACGACAAAATCCCGCTTGATTTCCTTACAAAACCAAAGTAAAGAAGAATCGACATCCGCCATGCCTGGGAGGTCCCTTACAAGGACAGCTTCCGTTAAATAATTTGTCAACTGCTCTTGAGAGATGACCGATGAATGGTGAACCGTGTTAAAACGATCCGACATCTTTTTAATCCAATACCCATCGGAGTTTGGCTGAAAATCATTTGCCTTGAAATAACGCTCATTATCCTCATAATCAATGGAATACGTATGAAGCTGGCCTTTCCCTTCTTTTTGATAGGCATTTGCAGCAATGGCCGTAATTGCGCTTGAGTCAAGCCCTCCTGATAAGAAGGTACAAAGCGGAACATCGGATACAAGTTGCCGCGTCACTGCATCTTCGACAAGGAAGCGAACCTTCTCGGCCGTCTCATCAAGAGTATCCCGATGTTCTTCGCTTTTCACATTCCAATATCTCCAAATCCGGAGGCCTTTCCTTGATAAAGTAAGCGCATGGGCAGGCCTTAATTCCTGGATATTATGAAATACGCCTGAACCTGGCTTCCGGGATGGACCAACACCAAAAACTTCAGACAACCCTTCGCGGTCAATCTCCGTTTTAACATCCGGATGGGCCAGAATCGCCTTCAGCTCCGATCCGAAAATGAACCCGCCGTCCCTTTCCGCATAAAAGAATGGTTTTACCCCCATGCGATCTCTTCCGACGAATAATTTCTGTTCCTTTTCATCCCAAATCGCAAACGCAAAAATCCCATTGAACAAGTCAATGCATTTTTCTTTCCATTCTATATAAGAAGTTAGCAAAACTTCTGTATCAGAATGACCGTTAAAGGAATATCCTTTTAATAATAGCTGTTTACGAATATCCTCGGTGTTATATAGCTCACCATTATAACAAAGCGTATATCTGCCGTTTTCTTGATTTTTCGTCATCGGCTGTTTTCCGCCTTCCGCATCGACAACCGTTAACCGTTTATGACCAAAGGCAACATGGGCTTCGCTCCAAACATTATCTTCGTCAGGCCCCCGCTTTGCCAACGTTTTTGTCATGTTTTCCAGCGTTTTCGTTTTTGTCCGTAAATCTTTTTGAAAATGCACCCAGCCTGTTATCCCACACATTTTACACTTCATCCTTTCTATCCGGACTATCAAAAATATATTGGCTCCCTGTCTTAAAAAGATTTACAGTCCCTAAGTATCGCTCAGCATCATTCCGTAGGGCCACCTGCCAACAACGCCCGGCGTCGTTAATGAATTGTTGAGCAAAGCATCCCGTGTTAAACATAGCCTATGCAAAGACGGAAAGATGGTTATTTGTCCATAATATTTTAAAATATACAGTTATATTTTCATTGGATTTTGACTAAAAAGTAGGTGAGGATTCCACTATTGGAGGTATATGTATGAGTCAGCAACAACGAACTAAGTTAATGAATAGGCAAACAAGAGCTTTTACCGAAGGAACAGTGGAAAATATCAATCAACAATGGATTTTTTTCGATGATGAAACAGATGAGGCCTGCTCCATAGAAGACCACGTTGACAGCATCATCGAAGTGTACAGGGGTGGGCGCTGGCAGCAAGGAGTAATTGAAGAAGAGGGAAAGATCCTGCTTCATCGGGAAATCACCTTCTTAAGGGAAAATGAGCCCATTCGGATACGCAAAAAACTGCTCTACTCTTTTGAACGTTTATTGGAAGAATTGAACGATGATTCCTTTTTCCAATTTGTAACAACATTGAATTCACTTGATTTTTCTATTTATGATTGTATATATAGCTATAACCAGCTCACTTTTTTAAGGGCCGTCCCAAACCAGTCCGGCGTGAATTTCTTCACCTTTGATAACGAGAGTCAAATTTGTCTCGTTCAGCACCATTTTTCATACGGGAAAAAGGATCATGATCGTTTTGAATTCACCCTGAACACCGGAAAAAGGATCGTCATTGAGAAAGTGAATTCACAATAACGGGTAAAAGAAAACGGGTAAATGAGATTTCCTCATTTACCCGTCTTTAATTCTGTATTAAAAAAAGTCCATTCCTTGTGGCAGTGAAAGTCCTAAATAAAGGACGAATACAAGCGCTACGATGAACAATATCCACATGGCACCTGTGCTTTTTCTTTTTTTCGTACGGACCAGCACCATTTCCATCGCCGCAATCACGATGATACCAACAATCATTTTTACTGCATAGGCACCAAAATCAGTGATCAGCATGCCGCCAGTAAGGAAAATCAATAGATAGAACAACCGTGTTATCATATGTAGCATTTTCGCTTTCGGGTTTGCACCTTTAAGCATCGAATATGTGACAAAGAAAAGAATGATTCCGATAACCCAAGCTGTAATATGCATAT
This sequence comes from Bacillus sp. 220_BSPC, assembly GCF_001054655.1. Lineage (NCBI taxonomy): Bacteria > Bacillati > Bacillota > Bacilli > Caryophanales > Bacillaceae > Bacillus > Bacillus sp. 220_BSPC. The sequence goes on along the minus strand of NZ_JVPL01000246.1, from coordinate 6,777 downwards.
GTGTCATTTTTTTGCCCCCTCGTTCAGTTTCCATTTCATCATATCATAGGCTTTTACAAAAAAACAAAACTAAGTATCCACCTGAATGGGTAAAACCAACAATTTAATGAACATCATTTACATTTCTTCTTAACTGGTCCCTACCTGCGCATGACCGGCTTTTTACCATACGTAAAAAAACGCCATATATATTCAACCGGTCCGTATTTATACAGGCCCATCCACAATAAGGAAAGCAGGATTTGCAGGCAAAACAGGGCTATTAGAAAAACAAATCCTGTCGTATATGAGACTGATCCATATAAACCAAGGCCATATGAATAAAAAATGCCCGTACATACCATCGATTGGAACAAGTAATTGCTCATCGACATCCTTCCGATATACGAAAGCGGATGTAACAGGCGGGAAGCCCCTGCCCGTTCCGCCAAAATCGTGATTGCCGTGATATAAAAAATCGTAAGTAACGGTCCTCCCAAATAATCCTGGACGAATATCGTTCCAAAATGGTATACCGTCACATATGGCAGCATCTTAATTGACATGCCCAATAGCAAGCTTACGATCGATATCGCTTTCAATTGTCGTTTATATTGGGTTGGATTTTGGAGAAAGCCCTGTTTTGCCACGCCTGCTCCCATTAAAAAAAACGGAAAAATCGATAAAAAAAGGATAATGGCATTAAAAGGGTTGTTCACCATATACCAATCCAACGCCCTTTGACTCATCAGTTCCGTAAATGTACCAGATTGATAAACTTCCAAAGACTGTTTCATCATCGCCGAATCAGTCGTGATCGCCATCCCTTCACTATCAAAAATGCCCATTATAAGAAATAGAGAACCCAATATCGCAAAAGGCAGGACATAACAAACCGAGCCAATCAGAATTAAATTCCGGCCCTTCATCTTATAAAAAAACAAAAGTGCAAACCCAAATACAGCATAATTAATGAGGATGTCCCCATGCCAGATGAAGAAAGCATGAATGCAGCCAAGTATCAGCAGGAAACTTAGCCTTTTCATATATAGTAACGGAAATGATATACCCTTTTCTTCACTCCTTACTGCCAAAATGATTGCCCCGAAACCGAACAGAAAGGCAAATAACGGATAAAAGCTGGCCTGTGCGACTATATCACTGAATCTATACAAAATCCCATCCCATCCTCCTGCCCACCGCTTTGCACCATCTATGTACAAGAGCGGGGAGTGGAAAGAAGGCATATTCACTAAAAAAATCCCTAAAATGGCTAATCCACGTAAAATATCGATGCTTACGATCCGTTTACTTTCCTGCAATGGTACCATCGCGCCCTTCATAGGTACACCCTCTTTCATTCATACAGATTTAACATCTTTTCTATATCTCCATTACATCACCTTTAACTTTCGTGACCGCTTTTTGCTTTTTTATCAGTATGACAAACAAGCTGCCCAATAAGCAAAAGATTCCAGCAAGGAAGAATGCCCATGTATAGGAGTTGAATATTTTGAAGATAAGCCCCCCACCGTACGCCGCCACTGCTGCACCCACCTGATGGGCCGCGAATATCCACCCGTATACGATCCCGCTTTTCTCCAAGCCAAATACTTGCCTTGAAATGCTTATGGTCGGAGGAACGGTCGCTATCCAATCCAAGCCATAGAAAACGGAAAAGATAATCAATAGACCGATAGAACCTTCATTTAATGCAAAAGGAAGTAATACGAGGGAAGCACCCCTTAGAGCGTAATACCAAAACAGCAGCCAACGGTTATCAAAACGATCTGATAGCCATCCGGATACAGTCGTACCAATCAAATCAAAGATTCCCATGAAAGATAGCAGTGATGCTGCCGTCACAACCGGTAAACCAAAACTAATGCAGTAAGAAATGAAATGTGTCCCGATCAACCCGCTCGTTGAAAGTCCGCATATAAAAAAGCTACCTGCCAATAACCAGAATTCCTTCACTTTCACTGCTTCAATCAACGACTGAAAAGCCATGACGATGGGGTTCTTATTTTGGACTGTAACAGCCTCCTGCTTTTCCTCTTCCAATCCATACGGAAGAGTGCCCACTTCCTTCGGATTGTTTTTCATGAATAAAAGGATGATTGCCAGCATGATCAAGCTAAGGATCAAGATTAATCCAATCGCCCATCTCCACGAATAACTCTCAATGATGATGGCTAAAACCGGAAGTAAAATGAGCTGGCCCGTGGCCGTACTTGCCGTAAGTATCCCGACCGCCAGCCCCCGCCTCTTCTCGAACCAACGATTTGCCACATATGGGCTCAATACAGTTAAAAACACTCCAGAACCCAATCCAATGATAATTCCCCAAATTAAAATGAGCTGCCACTCATGCTGCATGAAAAAAGTGAGGAGAATCCCTGCCAATAAAGTGGACATGGCCGCTACCATCATTTTCTTCAATCCAAGCACTTCAATTAGGGCGGCCATGAATGGACCCGATAATCCATAAAGAAAAAGACTTATGGCAAAGGCTAAAGAAATTACGGACCGGTCCCACCCGAACTCATTTTCAAATGGTACGATGAATACTCCCGATGATGACCTAACGATACCGGCTACAATAATCGAGAAGAATGTTATGATTAAAATAACCCAGCTATAATGAATATGTTTCAATGCTCTCCCCCACAATCCAAAACTGTTAAAATCAACATAATGAAAAAAGAAAAATTATAATAATTTGAAATATTTAATAATAGTAACACTTTATCTTTAAACAGGAAGCTTTTTATTGAAACAAATTCCAATGTTCCTGAATGACCTTCCCTTATCCAACAATGGCATGAGTTACTTCGGCTATTTACGAATGGAAACATATCAGTGTCCACCTCAGGAAACCGTTTTAAACGGCAACAGAAAAAAACGCTGATCATTTCTGAACAGCGTTAGCGAGCTTCAATTAACGAATCTGCCTGTTTTCCCCTTAGATTCCCAATAATCATTACGAAGATGGATTTTTTGTATTTTCCCCGATGCCGTTTTTGGAAGCTCATCGACGAACGACACACTGGTAACTGATTTGAAATGAGCTAATTTTTCCCGTGTGAAGGCCTTTATATCATCCTCCGTTAATTCCACGCCCATTTTTGGCACAATGAATGCATGCGGTGTCTCTCCCCACTTTTCATGCGGAACGGCAATGACTGCCGCTTCAAGAATGTCCGGATGTTCGTAGAGTATTCCTTCCACTTCTATGGAAGAGATATTTTCTCCGCCACTAATGATTATATCCTTTTTGCGGTCAACGATATCCACATTCCCGTTTTCATCGATTGTGGCCATATCCCCTGTATGCAGCCATCCATTTATCAGTGTCTGGCTGGTCGCTTCTTCATTTTTCCAATAACCTAACATCACTCCATGGCTGCGGACGATAAGCTCGCCGATATCCACGCCATCTTGGGCAACTTCCTCACCATTGTCATGGATAACCTTTACCTCACTGCCTATGATGGGATATCCGGCTTTCGCCTTCATCCTGTATTTTTCTTTTTCCGGAAGATCATCGAATTCAGAACGAATCAGCGATATCAGACTGACCGGTGTTGATTCAGTCATTCCGTAAATTTGAATGAATTCCCAGCCTAACTCTTTTTCCACCCTTGTAACGAATGCAGGAGGCGGAGCGGAACCCGCAACAACGATTCGGATATCCTGCTCGATTTTCGGAACATTCCGTTCATAATATTGGAACAGTGAATTCAGAACCGTCGGTGCCATATGCATGATGGAAACCTTATGCTTTTGCAGTGTATCAAATATCATTTCTGGGCTGGTTTTCCTCAAACAAACTTGAGTGGCACCATTTGCCGTATAATAAAATGGCGCCCCCCACCCATTCACGTGGAACATCGGCAGTACGTGCAAATATGTATCGCGGTCATTGACCCTGAAATGATGCATCGCACCCAGGGCATGTAAATAGTTGTTGCGGTGAGTCAGCATCACCCCTTTGGGATTTCCTGTGGTCCCGCTAGTATAAAGAAGGCTCGAAACATCATTTTCATCCACTGACTCCCGGTTAAAGCACTTGTTATCATAACGTTCCAGCCAATGGTTGTAATCGGTTTCATTTATCTCTTCATCTTTATAATGAACGATTATGTGCTCCACCGATTCAAGTTCGTCCTTGACAGGGGAAATAAGATGATACAATTCCTGATCTACGAAAAGGACCTTGGACTCGCTATGGTTCAAAATGAAAACATAATCTGCAGGCTTCAAACGGATATTCAAGGGAACGATTACTGCCCCAATTTGAAATACCCCATAAAAGCCTTCAAGCATTTCAATTGAGTTAGGTGCCAAATATGCCACCTTGTCACCCTTTTTGACACCGAGATCCCTTAAACCATTTGAAAGCTGGTTTACACGGCCGTTCAATTCTGCGTAGGTTAATACCTTGTCATCTCCAATGATGGCTTTCTTATCGCCATATAGTAAGGCTGCTCGATCTAAGAAATGCGATAATACTAATGGTACATTCATTTCCTCACCTCTAGTTTTATTTGAAAATTCTGAATTAGCATTATATTACCATATCTGTTTACAACATTCCAATAAAATCAGCCGTTGTTATATAACAATATATTAATAGGCAGATGAATCACATCAATCATGAGTCAACATACAATACATTGAAACTCCCTTCAGTGATAGGCTCATGGCCTTAAATTCAGGGGAAAACCAGAATAAAAAAAGGGTGATTTTCTTGCCGGCCATCGTAGGAATCGTTCAAGTCATCAACGTCGGTAGCAGTGGAATTGTCCATATTGGTGACGTCTTTAAAATTAGTCCCTATTCCACCTCAAAAACGTTTGCAGGTGCTGGCTCGTTTAATACGGGTGAATCCATATCCCTTTATAATGCCTATAGCACCACGAATACAAATGATACTGATGGTGTTGATCAGCCACTGGTCCTAAATCTCTAATGTTTTAAGAAAGGAGTCAGCATGATCTTCAATATTCACCAGACCATACAAATTAATATGATAAAAATTGAAAGCATCGCCAATTCATCCGTTTTTCAAATAGGTAGTGCAGGGGTGATTAAACCATATTCCACATTGGCCAATACCGGTGGATTCACTGAGCCTGCTCCCGAAATTGAAGCCGATGTAACCCCATTAGCCAGTTTCGTCCCATTTACGCCCTCCTAGTTCATAGGCATTCACCTACATCCTACTTTTTCATATACTGTCTTATATGAAATCAACTTATTGTGAAGGTGGGTGTTGAATCGTGAATCAGGATCTCTATTCATATTCCATACAAATGCAGCGTTTTCTTGAAGCCCAGGATAAACGGATCATGAAACTTGAACACGAACTCAAACGCCTGACAGATGAAATTGCCGAGCTGAAAAATAAACCGCCAATCCATGTAGATAAAATTGAATATAAATTCGATCAGTTAAAAGTCGAATCTTTAGATGGAACATTGAATATCGGTTTAAATCCAACTGACCTTAACAACATTGATGAATTTGCCGTCAACAACCAACCCGTTCAACCTGCACCTAACCTATTTCCAGGAAGGGAAATCGTCGTCCAGGAAATTCACAATGATATACTTTCAGACTTGGAAAATATGATTCACGATGCGGAAACCCAGCTGAAAATATCCTTGGAAGCATCTTATCATGACTTCATTAAACAGGACGTCGAACGCCAGCTTCATCAACGCATCAATATGTATTTCGATAATCTTTCTTACGCGGAACGTGCACCGCAGCAACGGGATAATGTCAAGGAAAAGATCAGGGAGAAGGTGAAATCCGATATTCAAACTGCATTATTCCAATTCATTACCCATTCACAAGCCGAGACAGGAGGAAATCCAAATGGAGTTTAATGTAACCAATCACCAGCTTTGTGTAGGAGATATTAAAATTACCGGTGTAGCAAGCTCTGCTTTATTTCTCATAGGGGATGTACAAACGGTCCAACTATCCTCAGCATTCGATACCCCGCCGGAATCCCTTATCATAGGTCCATTCGTGCCGCTTTCTCCAGAAGGATAAAAAATATGTTTTCAAGAATATCAAAAGTAAAATCTATAGTATCGGACACGGTATCGTTCAGCTCCGCCATGCAAATCGGGGATACCTCATATATTGACGGGAATTCCCTGGCTTTAGCCGTTCAAAAGAAAAGTGAAACTTTCCACTCAGTCGATATTCATTTCGCAGACTATGACATCTTTATGAAACCATTTTATATCCCAAGATTGAATGAACCAGTCATATCAAGTTTTTCAAATCCGAATCCCTTCATACGGGTCGGCAATATCAATATAATCGGGATATCTTCCTCATCTGTGGTGGGTGTGGGGAACGTAGGCCATGCACGTATGGAGTCAAGAGTGAAACATATTCGGGAGGTTCCTAAAAAACCTGAAGAGACGCCAATCGAGGATTCCACCAACAACACTTAAACTTTTAAAGGAGGGGTTCATATGCCTGCCATTATCGGCCCGGTTCAAGTATTTAATGTCGCGCAAGGAAACCTGTTATTCGGTGATTGCGCCGTCATTTCCCCTAAGTCTTCCTCCAAAACGGTTTTCGGATCCGGCTCAGGGAACACAGCTGCAATCACTTTCACGGCCAATGGCCTGAATGGAAGCAATGTCCTTGATATCAATGGAGTTGACCAGCCCATTACAGGGAATAATTAGTCATAGAAAAAGCCTCCCATTTCCAGGGAGGCTTTCAGTTTGTAGACAAAAGGGGTTCGGAATTAAAAAATTCTGAACC
>NZ_JVPL01000245.1:0-11094 GCF_001054655.1 Bacillus sp. 220_BSPC | reverse complement strand
CGCCCAAGTATTGATCCAGTTATTTTAGTTAAACTGACTTTCATTCAATAATGGAAACCATAGTTGAAACAAATATGGCTTACTTTCGCTGCCATTAATTTAAAGAAGAAGGCCAATTGGACATGGCGAGGACCAAAAAAATGGCCTAACATAGTGGGTTCGTAGAGCCCCAATCTCTTTAACTTTAGGAGAAATTCAGAGGGAATTTCAAAAGGGGTTCAGAATTTTTTAATTCCGAACCCCTTTTGTCGACAAACTGAGCCAACAAAAATTGTTGGCTCCTTGATTTAAAAAGTAGAAGCTAGATCTTTTGAACGTGCTATAGCATTTTCTTTAATTTCTTGTGCTTTATCAGGCATTGCTGCATGTCCTTCAACGAATAAACCTTCAAAGGAAGGCACTCCGAAGAATTGCATAATGATATTTAGATATCGGTGACCCATTTCCAGTTCAGCTGCCGGTCCTTCTGAATAAATACCACCACGAGCTTGAATATGCAAGGCTTTCTTATCAGTTAAAAGACCAACTGGGCCTTGTTCGGTGTATTTAAATGATTTACCTGCAACAGCAACGGAATCAATATATGCCTTCATTACTGGCGGAAACGAGAAATTCCATAAAGGCGTTACAAATATATATTTATCGGCCGCTATAAATTGCTCACATAACTCTGAAAGTCGACTAACTTTTGCTTTCTCTTCCGACGAGAGTTCTTCAAAACCCTTTCCAGATTGAAGTTTCCCCCAACCACTGAAAACATCCACATCAATTTCAGGAATATTTTCTTTATAAAGGTCAATATTCACAATTTCATGGCTAGGATTTACTTCTTTATAAGTGTCAAGAAATGCTTTTCCAACGGCCATACTGTAAGATTGCTTGTCATCATGAGGATGGGCCGTGATATACAATACCTTTGTCATTCTATATATCCTTCCTTTCCTTTTACATATTTGAACATTTTATTTTGCCTAGGAAATTCAACACTTATACCAATTACTCGAACTAAAATATCTTTAATTGATGGGTATAAAATTAAATCCGTAAGATAGAAATTCGTTTTCGAGGGTAGTAAGGTATAAATCTTCTTTCAATTTGTGAGAAAGGATGTGAATTTTGGATATGATAAAATAAGATAATCTGGTTCACTTTAGGAGGACTAAGAAAATGACGAATTCAATAAAATTTGATCTCCACACTCACCATGAACGCTGTGGACATGCTATCGGCACAATTGAGGATTATGTAAAGCAAGCCATCGAATACGACTTGCATTATATTGGGATTTCTGATCATTCTCCATATTTTTATAGTGAGGACGACCATCTTTACCCAACTATTGCAATGGCAAAAAGTGAACTTGTTCCTTATATTGAGGAAGTACTTCGCTTAAAAGAGAAATATGCCGACAAAATTCACGTGTTATTAGGAATGGAAAGTGATTTCTTCCCTGATCACATTGAAGTCTACCGCGATCAATATCTTTTACACCCTTTTGACTACATAATTGGATCTGTTCATTATGTTCAGGATATTAGCATTTTTAAAAGAGGGCGTTGGAATGGCTTAACCTCTAAAGAACAGTCAAAAGTAAAGGATGAATATTATGAATTAATACAGAAATCGGCTAAAAGCAGAGTGTTCCAAATCTTAGGCCATATTGATGCAATGAAAGGTTTTTATCCAGCCTTTTCTTCCATTGAGACAGACATTATTGAAAAAACGCTAAAAATCATTAGTTCAGAAGATATCGCCATTGAGATTAATACCTCTGGTAAAACGAAAGATTGTGGTGGGTGGTATCCAGCAGATGACATTTTAGAACGAGCTCTTTTCTATGATGTAAAGGTAACCTTTGGATCGGATTCGCATACACCGGAACGTATTGGCGATGAATTTGAACTAGTTAAAAAAAGACTAAAGGAGATCGGCTTTTCCGAGTGGGCTTACTTTGTTAAAAAGGAAAGGATTCTCACTCCACTTTGACCTTTCAATCAGAACAGGTCCGATCATTAGAGCTTCCTGTAACCACATGTGGAATGAACTTTTTCAATCCTTTTGCTACTAAGTAGGCCGAAGTCCAAAAATTAAAACTGAATCCTGTTAAACCCCTCAACTGATCAATGAATCGGTACCATTTTTTTTTATGGGCATAAAATAATCATTATGCATCCTGTCATAAAAATCATCACGATTGCTTACACATTTTTCTCCGTTCATTTCAATGAATTCCAGTCATCGCCATATTTTCTTGCATAAAATAAAAGTATTTAGGGAATTAATAACTAACCATTCGTTTATATTATAAAAAGGAGTTGATTTTGGGATGATTGATAACCCATTTCATAAAGAGAATGACGAAACTCTTGTAGAGTCAGTTGAAGGTGGTATCAACTCTTCAATAGGGCGATCCGAAGCCCAACCAAAAAACCAGTCAAAAGATCCTGAATTCGATCTTTTTGGCACAGTATTAAATGGGTATCTTTAATTTATACTTCCTTTTGAATAACCTTATTTCAAGACCTAAAACATTATAAATTCCTAAAAAGAAGAGCACGTATTAGTCACGCATAATATGTGCTTTCCTTTTATTAAATTCAAGCGCCCTTTTCTGAGTTAAAGCTGGTGTAAATGTAAAAATCTTATTTGTCATGAAACCTCTAAATTAATTCAACACTTCGTTTATATTCACTTTCACTTTTAATTTCCTCTGATCTTGAAATCCTTACCTCATATCTTCAATCATGAAACCAGCTTTTTTAAAGGTTGGTACTATTCTTCAATCGTTCGGTGATATTTACCTTCATATCGATTCAAGGTTCTACCCTTACGCCACTATTAATCTAATCGGCAACTATCCAATCTTAAATGAAACAAGGATATCGCGACTTTACCTCAATCCAAAGGTGATGTAAGGATACATTAAGTAATAGTTGATATAGTCAAAAATGGATATTTCTCATTTATCAACTGGATATCTGAATATGTTCGAAAGCTTCGTATGCTAAGCCAATCCGATGAAATCATGAAACGCCCCGAAAGAAAGCATGGTTAATCAGATGAATTGTTGGATAGACTTAGTATTCTCAAAGACTTCGGGAGATTTTTTCAATGTGACAGGTTACTAAAATGATGAAGGTGAAAACGATGAGCGTCTAAACCATGCTTCCGATAAGTTTGTATAACCAATTGGGTATTATGGTGATTTTTAACGGAGTTCATTTGAAGTAGGGAAAAACCGTATGTTTGTACCGCTCAGCTTTCATCTTGTATTTTATGGAATATCCCTTTATTGACTTCAAAAAATCAAATTTTTTCCGTACATGCCTTCTAACTTACATAAGGAGAAATGAATCAACCTATTCATGAATAATATCAAAATTTAAATACAAAATATAAAAAGGTTAAAGGTTTAGCCTTTAGTATAAAAATAATGAAGGAGACTTTTAAAATGACACAAAAACAACAATATCAGCAAGCTATAATTGCGGCGCAACAAGCCAAACAGGCTATACAATCTGCCCAGGTTAATGATAATCCACAACTATTCCAACAAGCACAGCAACAGCTTGAAGAAGCTCAACAACAACTTCAAGAAGTTCAACAGTCTTGGTTCTAAATTTCATACGTAATGAAACGTTCTGGATCAAAATGAATAAAATCAAGGTGAAGAGAGAGTGAAAAAATAAGCATTATCATAGACTTCCTGGAGCCATTCACGATATACATGTCGGGGATTTTTTTCGTTCTGTTTTCCTTAATATTTGACTTAAAAAAATCTTGATTTCTGTCCGCCGTTTTTTCCTCTATATGTATAAGAACTATATAAAATTCCTCGTCTTTTTCACTGATTTCTTCCGACGGACGGCCTAGCTCTGTTTTTCCTTCTTTACCTAACTAAAAAAGGAATCCTTCTTTTTGGATTCCCTTTAGAAAAAATATGCATTTATTTGGCTTTGGTAAGGCGGCTCATGTTTCAAACTCTCTAAGATTAATTAATAGGCATAACTCATTTGCTCGCTGAAGCTGGTCTGTTTTAGCTTCCCGAGTTCGCCTCGTTAACCGGCTGTTGTACTTGTACCTCTCCCCCTATTTCAATGGATAGTAAATCCTCCCCTACTAACACAGTTCCTTCATATGTTTTTTTTGTTCTTTCGAGCAAATCAGCTTTTTCTTCTGTTAATCCTCCCAATAATACTATATGTGAGTACACAGCAAGTTTTGGTTGTATTTGGCTAAAGACTTTACCTGCTTCCTCCGGTGTAGTGTGAAGATCAAGTATATTGGCGATTGATTCTGATTGAATATCAGGTTTTGCCGCTGCAACCTCATGAATCACCACATCAGCACCTTTGGCAAATTTTATAAGATTTTCATTATAGCGGGTGTCGCCTGAGATAACTACTGAATGTCCTTTGTAATTAACCCGATAACCGAAAGCCGGTTCTATTGATTTATGGTCAACCTTGAAGGCTATTACTTCAATTCCCTTTTGTTATAGACAATACCCTCCTCTCCTTCAACGTTCCCATTTCCAGAGTCATCCCTTGCATCCAAATCGGCTTTATATGCTTTATTCATATGTACCATCATTTTCTCGGTTCCCTTAGGTCCCCAAATCTTAAATGCTTGCTCTCTTTTCCCTCCTGTTGGTAAGGAACCTGTAAGCCATACGTCCGGTATGCCGATTGTATGATCCGAATGCAAATGCGTAAGGAATAACTTATCAACACTTCCTGGTAACATATTCGCTTTATATAATTGTAAAGCGGTTCCGCGTCCAGCATCAAAGAGGAATTTTTCATTACCAACTTCTACAAGAGTAGCTGGACCGGAGCGGGATGTACTTAAAAGTGGAGAACCTGTACCTAATAGGGTTACTTTAAAATCGGTTTACTGGACCGCTGTTTGGCCAAATGAAGGAAGAAATAATGATAATGATAGAATTATGGTCACTACCAATAAAAAACCAAACGAAGTATTCCTTAATCTTTTCTTCATAACAAAAACCTCCTGTCAGATTATTTGACTGTACACAAGGAAAACCCAGTTGTTTCTAATATAAAACCTTGTTTCAAAAAACAAATGCGCAAAATAAATATTATAATATTTATAATATTCAGTCAATGATAACCGAAATAATATCGTGTATGTTGTTTCAACCTTCCATTAAGACAACCGGACTCAATTTGGGAAAGAAACGGAAATAATCTTAGTGAATATTGGATGAATCGTTCATACTAAATAAAAAATAACTGTTCAAGAAGGAGTTTATATGCCAAAAGAAAAAAATAATCCAGCTCAGCCAAAAAGTCAGGTTAGTCGATTAAACGACGTGATGGAAGTGGATACAGATGTCAATGAAGATCCTAATCGGGAAAAATTATTGGACGAATCCGTTGATGCTTTTCTAAAATCGAAAGAAGGACAGGGATATTAGGGGCAAAATTGTGGCGGCTATTGACTTGTTTTAAGACGTTTTTATATTTTTTCACGTTAAATGGGCCCCTCATGAAGCTATTGAGCGGCCCGTTTTGTTTCCTTATCAACGGGGATACCGCCACATCGCCATCAAGGTAAGCGCGCAAGAGATAATATACAAGGATGTTCTCTTTAATTTGCAATGGTAACGCTAAAAATACCGCATGACATAAAAACCATCCATGTTGAAATTGATTCATAAGCTCTTCCGTTCTAACTGAATAAAGAGAGTACCTTTCTTCACAGTCCCATTTTAAAAAAACTCTGGTTCATCATTCTTACGATATATACGAGAATTCAACTTCAAACGTGAGATTTAGTAAGCACCTTCATCATTCATTTTCTGTAAGCTGTAAGTCGAAATACCCTAAATCCCTTATGTATAAGCCTTTCGGTTGAATGGTTAGACCCGTGGAACCGAAGGTGGTTTTATCATTTTCCCTCGCTTTTCCTACTAAACGTGGAGGAACTCGCCACCCCCTCAGGGCTCATGAGGACACCTGTAGATGCTTCGAGGCGGCTACACAATTGTGTGTTTTTATGAAGTAAATCTTTTTGTTCGTGATAACAAAAAAGGAAATATTTGTTTTTGTGTGAATAAGTCGAAAATATATAAAGGTGAACTAAACATTGTATATTTTCGACTTATTGCTAAAGTACCAGGGTTTCATTCACATCTGTACTTGAACTGAGGCTCTGTCTGTATATAAAAAGCATTTCTTACTTGTGCACTCCAATTTGCAAAGGCTGATCTCCATTCAGGAGTGTTAAAGAATTGATCTACAGTTTGAGTTTCAGAATGCCAAACTATAAATAGGTTGAGTGGGGCAATTCCTCCTGCCCAAATTCCATTATTTGCGTCAGTATCTTCTTCCCTTACTAATAATAAGGGTAGACCAAATTGAAAAGCCATTGAAGGTTCTACTTGTGAATAAACTGATCCTGTCCAGAATGGAGTGGAAGGTGGAAGGGGTCCTGCATTGACATCAACTGTTTGAATTTTAAAACGACGAAGGTTTACTGCCAACATTCCATAGCTTGATGAAACTAACCGACGAATATCAGTTAAAATGGATTCAGGATAACTTTCGCTTAATGGTAATGTACGCGGAAAAAGTAAAGCATTCTCAATCTCTAAAATTAGACGGTTTAGAAACCGTTGTTGGTTGTCATTTAAATGAGTCGTCGTACTTAAAAATATAGGAATACGATAAGCACGATCAATACACTCTTGGTGCGCCGATTCTATTTTCGCTTTATCTTTACGTAAAGAGCTATGCTCATTATTACTCACTTTCTCTTCATCCTTGCGTGAAGAGCTATTCTTACTTTTACTCACTTTCTCACCTCCTTTTTTTATTAGTATATGGAAAAGGAATAAGTGAGCTTGGACATAACAGGATTTCATATTAGAAAGGCTTTATAAAACAAAAATTAGTAATTTTATCTAAATATGAATAATTTTATAAAAAATTTATTTAATTTATCTGAAGCAGTAAATAGGTAATCTTTCATTAAGCTATCCACAATAAGCTTTTGGATGAATTCAATGTTGAGGAAAAAATATACCCACAAAAAGATTGTGGGAAAATGCTCTTGGGCATGGGGTACCGCCAGCAAACACTGGATTATAATGATTTAATGCACAAAACTCCCCATTAGTTGAAAATGACGATACAATGTTAGTGGAATAATTATATTAGAAAAAAAGGAGGTCGTTTCCATGAATATTTTAATTTTGGGTGCAACTGGACGAGTTGGGGGTCAATTAGTTATTCATGGTCTGCAAGACAATCATCATGTTACCGTTTTAGTTCGCACTCCAGAGAAGATCGCTATAAACAATGACAATTTAACCATCATTCAAGGTAATGTTTTAAATAAAGATGATATCGTACGTGCCATGCATGGAATTGATGTAGTTATTAGTGCACTTAATACTGATGGGACAACGACTTTATCAGCAAGTATGCCACTAATTATCGAAGCTATGAAAAACGAAGGTATACAACGAATTATAACCATTGGAACGGCAGGTATCCTCCAAAGTAGAACAACCCCAAATTCTCTGCGTTATCAGACAAGTGAATCAAAGCAGAAGTCTACCCGTGCAGCGAAAGAACATCATGAAGTTTTCGATTTGCTTAAACAATCAACACTTCAATGGACAATTGTCTGTCCTACGTATTTGCCGGATGGAAAGAGAGTTGGTATATATCGTATAGAAGGCGACTTTTTGCCGGAGGATAGTATTGAAATATCCGTTCCGGATACAGCAGAATTTGCATTTAGCCAAATAAAAAGTAACGATTTTTTAAAAGCACGTGTAGGTATCGCCTACTAAAAATTCCAATATGCAAGAATCCCCTTCGATTAAATCGTATAGAAAGCCGGTCAATTTTCTTCGTCAATGAACACAGTCAGGTGAACCATTGCCAGGAATATTTCCCGGTTTCTTTTGGGCGAAGATTTTGCCTGTACCTTGTTCATGGACCATCTATTCCATTGTGCTATATTTCCTCTCCGAAAATAGCCACATTCTGCCGGTCAGGAGCAAATGCTTTCCCGTTCCATTTCAATACGTTCTGTACAAATCCCAGTGAGTCGGCATTGTACCTCCCTGCAATCCTTTGATACGCTTCGAGCTCATATATGCCATCCCTATTGAAATCAACCGGATATAAACCAGATAAAGGATTGACCCATCCTTCAATCGGCGCCTTCAATATACCATCCTTGTTATAAATTTCAGATAAATATTCCTGATCCTTATAAGTCAGGTCAAGAATGTACCTTTCTTTTAGGTAATGACTGTTCACCTTTACTTTGTATTGGTTTTCATAATGAACATCGTATTGAAAGGATTCATTGAATGAATCTGAATTAAAAATGGTCATGAGTTGACCGTTAAGGTAGGAAAAAACATACGCATAAATGGAACCCCCGCTTCCTCCTGTATCAATGACCACTAATATGTCATCCCCCTCATTACCTGTAAAATCACCAAGAAAAAGGGTCGGATTATATCCTGCGTCATTTTTCATGGGAACTTGTTCATATTGATTAGTCCTCCCATTTTGGATAACCAAAGTTATATTCCTCCAAAAGGGGCTATCAGGGGTTTTATTTGCGGTAAGAAAAACATTGTCCTTTGTCCCGTCCCCATCAATATCTCCCTGTCTTGAGGTCACTATGACTGTTCTGCTGGAGTTCATTTGTCTTGAAAGAACGGTTTGGAGGTTCAATTGCATGTCTACCAGTTCTGTTTTGGAAGGATAAGGATTCTGAAACGACAAGGCGTTTTC
This sequence comes from Bacillus sp. 220_BSPC, assembly GCF_001054655.1. Classification (NCBI taxonomy): domain Bacteria; kingdom Bacillati; phylum Bacillota; class Bacilli; order Caryophanales; family Bacillaceae; genus Bacillus; species Bacillus sp. 220_BSPC. The sequence goes on along the minus strand of NZ_JVPL01000245.1, from coordinate 2,308 downwards.
TATCGTTTGCAGTGCTTCATTTGTTAATCCGGCCCTACTTTGGGTCTCAGCCAAAGAGTACCAATAATAAGGATGATTCGTTTCTTGTATTTTTGTGTAATAGTAATGAATCGCATTTCTGATGTCATACATATCCAACTTCATCCCACCTGCCTCTTTATTATCCATATAGAATTATATGCAGGAATTTTGTGAATAGCCTAGAGTGCATATCTATGTCCTTTTTAAACATAGCGCCATAATTATCAATGATCTCGGGCATAATACTTTTTTATTAACATATTCGCTTGCATATATTTATGTAATTTGCTATTATAACTGACGAACGTTCGTTAAATTATGAGGTGATATTATTGAAAAGTAATGAAATTAAGGACGCCGCTCTAAAATATTTCACGATTCATGGTTATGAAGGAGCTTCGCTTTCTCAAATAGCTGAAGAAGTCGGCATGAAAAAGCAATCCATTTACGCTCATTTTAAAGGAAAGGATGATCTTTTCCTGCAAGTTTTACGTGATGCGAAAGAGACGGAGCTATCGTCGAAACTCCAATATTTCAGTAAAGTTGATTCAAAAAATCCTGAAAAAGACTTATACGGATTCCTTCAATTGGTCATCGACCTTTTCCAAAAAAATGAGCATATAAAGTTTTGGCTGCGTATGTCCTTTTTTCCGCCAGCGCATCTTGAAAAAGAAATCGGGCAGGAAGTGATAGATATCGAGGAAAAGGTGCAGGCGATCCTGGAATGTAAATTCCATGATTGGATCGATGCCAAATTAATCGTCGAAGATGAAGCCATAACGCCGACCTATGCATTCTTGGGAGTCGTGGATTCCATTTTGCTTGAGCTTGTATACGGCAATGATGAGAAAAGGCTGAAGGATAAATTAACTGCCTCCTGGAAAGTGTTTTGGAGGGGTATTTCACAAAAATGATTCACAATGAAAGTGGTGTTAAAACATGAATAAACCAATTAAAGATCAAAAGGCGGTATTAATTATCCTTCTAAGCAATATATTCATTGCTTTTCTGGGAATAGGACTCATCATCCCCGTTATGCCGTCATTTATGAATATCATGCATTTATCCGGAAGCACAATGGGCTATCTGGTTGCCGTATTTGCGGTTTCACAGCTTGTTATGTCTCCATTCGCAGGTCGTTGGGTTGACCGTTACGGCAGAAAGAAAATCATCATCATCGGCTTATTCCTTTTTGGTGTTTCGGAACTAATCTTCGGTGTAGGGACAAACGTGTCGGTGTTTTATTTATCAAGGATCCTTGGCGGAATCAGTGCCGCCTTTATCATGCCAGGTGTTACTGCATATGTTGCGGACATTACATCCGTTCAAGAAAGGCCTAAAGCAATGGGCTATATTTCAGCCGCCATTAGCTTGGGCTTTATAATAGGACCAGGAATCGGTGGCTTTGTTGCAGAATATGGTATACGCTTGCCCTTCTTCCTTGCGGCGGGCATTGCTTTTATAGCTTGCCTTTCATCAATGTTCATTTTAAAAGAACCGATGACAAAGGAACAGCTTGCAAAAGTTTCTGCTAATACAAAGCAAACGAACTTTATCGGCGATTTAAAAAAATCTCTGAATCCGCTTTACTTTATTGCGTTCATCATTGTATTTGTACTCGCTTTTGGTTTGTCAGCCTATGAAACGGTTTTTAGCCTATTTTCTGATCATAAATTCGGCTTCTCGCCGAAGGATATTGCCATCATCATTACAATAAGCTCTATTTTCGGAGTTGTTGTGCAAGTATTCATGTTTGGAAAGCTGGTAGATATACTCGGCGAAAAGAAGCTTATCCAATTATGTTTAATCGTCGGGGCCATTTTTGCGGTAGCATCCACTATGATTTCCAGCTTTTTGGCAGTACTAGTGGTAACTTGCTTCATATTCCTTGCATTTGACCTGCTTCGTCCGGCATTGACGACATTTTTATCAAAAGCTGCCGGGAAAGAACAAGGATTCGTTGCTGGAATGAACTCCACCTATACGAGCTTAGGGAATATCGCCGGGCCATCCATGGGAGGATTGCTTTTTGACGTAAACATCCACTACCCTTATCTTTTCGCTGCTGTCATTATCGTCATTGGCCTTGGCATTACTGTCATTTGGAAAGAAAACCGATTGACAGAAAGCTTAGCGAAATAATGAAAGTCCCGGATTGTTAATCGTATCTTTCCTTTCTATCTGGCAAATTCTCAAACTTGAAAAATGATATTCTACTAAAAAACCCCCCTTGTCCATTTAAACTGTACCCTATAGAGTAGACACCTAAAAAAGTCTCCTATAGGGT
>NZ_JVPL01000244.1:0-7785 GCF_001054655.1 Bacillus sp. 220_BSPC | reverse complement strand
GCTCTTCATCTATATTACACAACACGTGCTCAGAATCCATTAAAAAAAATGCAATCTCTGATAGCCTTGTGTAACAAGCTTATTCGAATTCTGTTTTCAATCGGTAAAAAACAATTTACGTTTCAAGAAGACAAGATGTTAAAGGATATCCCTCATATGGCAACATTTGTAGCACATGAATCAGTCGCATAGTTCATCGGATTTTTATGGTTACACGGTCATTTAATTAACACTCATTTAAAAGTGAAGCACGGATTAGTCGGCAAAGCAACTAACGTGAGGACTTAGATCCTGTGGGGCAGCGTGACCGACATCCACCTCATGGAAAGGTTGAACGAAGGAATGTAGGAGCATCGACTCTGTGAGATATGGGAGGGTTGACCTCCATGAGACATGTGGATATCCTAAAGTGCGATCATAACATTGCTTAAACCAATTTTTTCCTATGATTGGCTAGTTTAGCATACACTTTTTTCGATAAATCCCTATCCTAGAGGAGTAATGCCGAGCTTACATAGATAACGGTTAATGATATGACTATGAAATCCTAAGAATTTTAAAGCAATCGTGAGATTGTGTTTAGTTTATTGAGGGAGGGAGGATAGTTGAAGAAAAAATAAGTTTACAAAAAAGCTTTTAGTTATAAAATTCAATTGAATTGACAAATCGAACTTTATCGATTTATAATGTGTGTATGGACAAGGTAAATATATTTAAATCACTTTCAAATGAGGCTCGATTACAGATTTTAGAATGGCTTAAAGACCCTACTGCTCATTTTGGACCACAAGATGGAATTGATTTGATAGAAGTTGGTGTGTGTGTTAGTCAAATAACAGAAAAGTTAAACATGACACAATCTACTGCTTCCCAATACCTATCAACGTTACAAAGAGCTGGTTTAATAAAGGCAACAAGAATTGGTAAATGGACTTACTATAAAAGGGATGAGGAAGCCATAAAAAATCTTGGTTTATACATTCAAACAGACCTGTAAGAACAACTAAATTCGGATAAGAATTTAGTTGTTCTTACCATCTAACATATCGACAATTCTTAATATGTTTATATATTTTTTATCAAAACATATCGACAATTCTTAATATGTGCATTTGGAAAATGTGATTTAGGATAATTTCCTTGTTAACAAATAAAATTATATGTGAAGAGAGGATTTGAGCTCATGAAAGCATGGCAAAGACAAGGCGTTGGATTAGAAAATTTAAAATTGGTGGATTTACCTACACCAGAACCTGGACCGAAACAACTTCTTGTTCGTGTAAAGGCTGTTTCACTTAACTTTCGTGATAAAGCAATTGTTGATGGGGTTTATTTGCCGCATCTAATGACACAACCATTCGTACCTGTATCGGATGCATCTGGGGAAGTAGTAAAAGTAGGTTCAGAGGTAACAAAGTTTAAAAAAGGCGACCGTGTAACTTCTCATATGTTTACTAAATGGAAGGATGGTACTCCAAATAAAGATGATGGTGCTCATGCTTTAGGAGGACCAAAAAATGGCGGGTTAGCAGAATACATGCTGCTTAATGAGGACGCAACTGTAATGACACCAGCTACCTTGACTGATGAGGAAGCTTCAACACTTCCTATTGCTGCATTTACTGTTTGGTTTTCGTTGGTTGAATATGGAAAAATAAAAGCAGGAGATACGGTGCTTGTTCAAGGAACTGGAGGAGTTTCAGTATACGCTGTTCAAATTGCTTCAGCACTAGGAGCAAAAGTTATTGCAACAAGCAGCAGCAACGAAAAATTAGAAAGAGTAAAAGCACTGGGTGCAAAAGAGGTTATAAACTATGCAGAGACTCCAGATTGGGAAAAAGAAGTATTAAAAATTACTGAAGGTAAAGGTGTAAACCATATTCTAGAAGTAGTTGGTGGTCAAAGTATTAACCGTTCAATTGAAGCTCTTGCTCTTCAAGGTCATATTTATATTATTGGTTTCTTGGAAAGTATGATGGCAGAAGTGAATGTATTCTCATTATTAGCAAAACAAGCTCATATCCAGGGGATTAACGTAGGACATCGTAGAGCTTTTGAGGATATGATTAGAGCTTTTGATGAGCTTGATATTAGACCTGTCATTGATACGGTGTACTCATTTGATGAAGCCCTTGATGCGTATAAACACCTGTATAAAGGGGCATTTGGTAAAATTGTAATAAAAGTTTCTGAGTAAAGAAAATTTTTAACAACTAAAATACAAAAGTCCTCGGGTATTTTCCAAGGCTTTTATTGTTTATAAAAAAAGCCGGAATATTAGAATGTGAAGGAATGTACTTAAATTAACTGGTGCTAGAGTTAAACAAAGGGTCACTGAGGCAACCCTTTTTCTTGTTCCACTAACGGGTGAGATTAGTTGAAGAAAGAGTCCACCACTCTTAGTACGTAGTAGACAATTACAGTGCAGCAATTATCTTCCTTGAACAAACTGTAAAAATAGTGTGATGAAGGTTTTTCACATATTGTAATAAAATAATATTACATTTCACACAATTCATTGTACATTAGGCTGATGGAATAATACACGTAACGTAAACAGAAATAAAATCATATTTGCCCACCGTTTATGATAGTTACAGCCGAAAATAAAATGTGAGGAGCTCTTAAATTGACAACTAAATTTTAATCGTGATATAGTTAGCTTGCTAAATGATTTTAGTGTTGGAGGCATATCTATGAATGAAAACGTTGATTGCGATATTCGTCAGTCATTAGATAAAATTTCATTTCAAATGCGTCGAGATTATAGTGAAAGTCTAAGAGAACTTAATCTTTATGTAGGCCAAGATAATTTACTCTCTCGTCTGTGGTCAGGTGATGGGGTAACACAAATGCAACTAAGTGAACATTTAAAATGTGAACCGCCCACGGTCACAAATATGGTAAAATCGTTGGAGCAAAACGGATTTATTTACCGTAAACGTGATAAACAAGATGCAAGGGTTATGCGAATTTATCTAACGGACAAAGGCAAAGAATTAGAGAAACCGGTTGAGTTCAAATGGAAGCAGCAGCAAGAAAGATTACTCCATTCAATCTTACCGGAAGAACGCTTAATCTTAAGGGATCTTATGAAGCGAATGGAGAGAAACTTGTTCTAAGTTTTCTCTATGTTTATATTTAGCATGCTAAGTATTTATTTAGCAACCTAACTATTAAATAGTCCTATATTTTTTTGCTTAATTAGGAAAAGGTGATTGGAATCCACTGAAGAGTATGCTTCTAGCTGAAGATATGATATCCATACTTGCTAAAATGTTTCAAATTAGTTAGTAAACTAAATATATTGTGTTTTTCAGATCTTTTGAAATCTAATTAGAAATAGTTTACTGCGGCTCTTTTACTAACTTGTAGCTTATTAAAAATAAAGGAGAAGAAATATATGAAAAGAAAAGAGATGCAACTAGCACTACAAATGGTTTCGGGATACGGAGCCGAATTCAGCGCTTGGAGAATACCTGGCACCGACCCAGCAGCTTATACAAATATGGATAGTTATGTGGAGCGGGCTAAATTAGCTGAAAAAGGAAAATTTCAAATGATTTTCATTGCGGATACTCCTGCATTATCCAACGACTTAGGTCCCCAGACTCCAATGTTCCCTATGGATCCTATGTTAGCACTAATGGCTGTAGCCAGAGAGACGAAACATATTGGACTTGTTGCTACCCTCTCAGCGACATTCAATTATCCATATAACATAGCACGTCAGTTCAAAGCACTGGATGTTATAAGTCATGGGCGTGTAGGGTGGAATGCGGTCACAACATCCGATCCATTAGCTGCAGCAAATTTTGGTGCTCAGATTGCCAGTCGCAAAGAACGATATGGCATGGCTCATGAATCCATACAAATTGTCCAAGCTTTGTGGGGGAGTTGGGATACAGACGCTTGGACGTTAGATGTAGAAGGAGGGAAATTTGCTGACATGGACAAAATTAAGCCTATCAATCTTGAAGGGCAGTATTATGCATCTCGTGGTCCTTTGCCAATCCCCCCTTCTGAGCAAGGTCAGCCAGTTATTTTCCAAGCAGGTGGGGGGAGTGAAGGATTGGAATTAGCGGGGAGCTATGCTTCTGGTGTTTATGCAAATCCTTTTGATATAGAGTCTGCTCGTGAACACAGGCAAGCGCTTCGACAAAGTGCTACCCGTTTTGGCCGAAATCCTGATGATATCAAGATGTATGCAGGTTTTATGTTTTCCCTAGCCTCAACAGAAGAAGAAGCTTTGGAACGAAGAAGACAGCTTATGAGTTTTAATCCTGAGGAGATTCCAAGTAGGGTTAGATACCTTGGTTCTATGGTTGGTTTACCACTATCGATAGGTTTGGTAGATATTGATCAACCTTTAGCGACTGACATGTTGAAAAATGCCTATGCTAACCCAATGGATCCACGTTCTATAAGAGCTTTAAAGTTGCTGAAACAAGGGCTAACCATTCGAGATGTTCTTGCACACGGGGTCATTAACTATCATCCAGTAGTTGCAGGTACACCCGTACAAGTTGCTGACTTCTTGGAAGAATGGTTTTTGGCCGGTGCCTGTGATGGCTTCTCGGTTGTTCCAGATATAGCCTATGATGGAGTTGCTGATTTTGTGGACCTGGTTGTCCCGATTTTACAAGACCGCGGTTTGTTCCACAGGGAGTATGAAGGAAAAACACTCCGAGAGAATATGGGAGTTCCTTATCAATATGGAAGGCTGAAATAATAAAATAATTAATAGAGGAGAGAATTCAAATGAATAATACCCTTGAATTGCTTCATAATCATACGTCCGTTCGATCTTACACAAATCAACCACTGACAGAGGAACAACGGGATGTAATATTTAAGGCAGCTAATCAAACTTCGTCCTTCAGCCTTTTACAGGTCGTTTCTATCATTAGAATTACTGATCCAGATCTTCGCAAAAAGGTGACACAACTATCTGCCAATCAACCTTATATTGAAGAAGCTGCTGAGTTTTGGATTTTTTGTGCTGATTTTAACCGAAACCACCAGATTGCTCCTAAGGTAGATCTTGACTATATGGAATACCTTTTAATTGGATCATTTGATGCTGGGCTAATGGCTCAAAATGCTTTAACGGCAGCTGAATCATTGGGACTAGGTGGTGTATATATCGGTGGAGTAAGGCTTAATATTACAGAATTAACAGAGGTACTGAATTTACCAAAGTATGTGGTCCCTTTAGTTGGTCTATGCATAGGCCATCCTGCTGGAGAGAAACCTGGACTAAAACCACGCTTGCCTCAATCGATGATAATGTTTGATAATCAGTACCAGCCACTCGATGAAGAAAAATTAGCAACTTATGACCAACAGATGCGTGAATATTACCAAAATCGTCCTGTTAAAGCGCCTTTCACAGTGAAGAAAGTAAAGGGATGGAAAAATCATATTGAGGATCATCTTGAAAGAAGCAAACAGCCCTTCATGCTTGAGTATTTAAACAAACAAGGATTTGCTAAAAAATAAACCGTTATTAATTAAATTGATTTACAAGGAGACATAGAAATGAAGAAGCAATACAATACGCGTGCCATCTTGGTATCGCTGCTTATCTGCGGTTTTGTGGGCATGTTTAGCGAGACCGCTCTAAATATAGCAATGACTAATTTAATGGAAGTATTCGAAATTTCGGCCGCAACTGCACAATGGTTAACAACTGGGTTCTTGCTGACTCTTGGCATTTTAATGCCGATAAGCGGACTTCTGCTGCAGAGGTTTACAACGAGACAGCTGTTCACAGGTTCGCTCATAAGCTTAATTCTAGGTACACTCATTGCGGCGCTCGCGTTCAATTTTGAAATGTTGATGTTCGCTCGAGTTTTACAGGCGGCAGGCATGGCATTATTGCTGCCGCTCATGTTCAATACTATTCTTGTCATATACCCGCCGGAAAAGCGGGGGGCGGCGATGGGCTTCGTTGGACTTGTTATCATGTTTGCGCCAGCAACCGGCCCGACCATAGGCGGTCTATTAATAGAGTATTTAACATGGCATTATATCTTCTGGTTCTCACTGCCGTTCCTGGTTATTGGGTTGTTGGTAGGGCTGAAGTATTTGGAAAATGTCACCGATGTCACGAAGCCCCGGATAGATCTGCTGTCTATTGCATTGTCAACGCTCGGCTTTGGAGGAGTTGTCTTCGGCTTCAGTAAGGCAGGCGAAGGATCTGAAGGATGGGGCAGCGCAGTTGTGGTAACTTCAATCATTGTTGGGCTCGTAGCACTGGTGCTGTTCATACTGCGGCAGAACGTTATGAGAGATCCGATGATGAATCTGGGCGTTTTCAAGTACCCAATGTACGTCGTTGGGCTGCTTCTGGTACTGACGTGTATGTTAATCATTATGTCGAGCATGATTATCCTGCCGATGTTTCTGCAGACGGGTGCAGGACTGTCTGTGTTCACTGCGGGACTCATGCTTTTGCCGGGCAGCGCGCTGAACGGTATCCTCTCCCCGCGTATGGGGCACTTGTTCGATAAATATGGGCCGAAATGGCTCGTTATTCCCGGCCTCGTGATCGTTGCAGTCATGTTATGGTTCTTTACTACCCTATCTCCTGCTTCTTCAGTGGCCTTTATCGTGGCTTTGCATATCGGGCTCATGGTTGGGGTAGGCATGATATGGATGCCTGCTCAAACGAATGGGCTAAATCAATTGCCGCCGGAGTTATACCCGCACGGCACGGCAGTCATGAACACACTGCAGCAGGTCGTGGGCGCAATTGGAACAGCGGTCGCAATCAGTATCCTTACGGGTGGTATTGAGAAATACTTGCACGGCTCCTCCGATCCGGCCACACAGGCCGAAGTTGCAAACGCGATGACGGCTGGATCACAAAACGTGTTCTTGTTCACGATGATCATAGCACTGATTGGCGTGGTCATAGCGTTCTTCATCCGCCGCGTCGTAGTCAGCCGCGAAGCGGTGCATCCGACACATTGATGTTTTGTTAGCGAATCCCTTGTCTGTATCTATTAAGAATGTTTACACTAAATGGATGGGGAAATTGGGTGTCAGTTGAGCTGGTATCAACCGGATATGCCAATTGTGAATAATTATCTTAAACAAAAGGGGGGCATTGATACAAGATGGATCAATGCTCTTTTTTGTTTAGCTATAGGGAGGTTAGTTTAACTAGAATACCTAAGCCTATATTTTATTCGGAGGGGGTTTGAGCACAAAAAACGTATCATATGGAAAATCATATAGGAATAGTACCTTACTAGATTAAATAAAATGATAATAGGAAGAAATGAGGTGATTTTATATTAGAGAAACTTAGAAAAATTAATATGAAAACTGCTGTATTTATGGGGATTATTTTTTACTCTTTGACTATCTCAATCCATGTTCTAATTATTAACGGCATTATTCCATTCACATGGGTTAATGGCGGACGCTCTGAATCCTTCGCTACGCAGCTACCAATATCTATTATCAATATCATTACTTCTATTATTGGAGGAGTATTTACGCTGATTGTTGGCAGAAATATACTATATACATACAAAAGAGGAATAACAGTTATATGCTGGTTTTTTGTTATACTTTGGTCTTTTGGGTTTATACAACAATTGTTTGGAACACCTTTTGAAAAAACGGTTTGTTCGTTAATATTGTTCCTTGGAGTCATCTCGAACTTACGTATGGCGATTGAAAAAAGATAGCAGTAACACTAAAATTAACAAGTTTGTGAAAGAATGTACTTAAACTAAACCAGCCAATAGTTTGTCAACATTTTTCAATAAA
>NZ_JVPL01000243.1:0-641 GCF_001054655.1 Bacillus sp. 220_BSPC | reverse complement strand
TCAACTAAACAGTTCGCCCCCTACTTGTAGAAACATGATTGAGGCTGGTTGGGACTATGATCTCGTATAACAAGCGAAGCTATGATACTACAAGAAGGAATTGGGGTACCGGTGACTTTATATTAGGAGGAGATAATTTATGAATCCAGTTGTTGGTCTGGATGTGGCAAAAGGGGAAAGTCAGGTTCAAGCTTTCTTGGATAAAAAGCAGCCTTACAAAAAAAGCTTTAAAGTAGCACATACTCTTGAAGGGTTAGCTAGTCTTCTAGACTTTATTAGAGAAGTAGAAAATGTATCCGGGGGACGGCCTCCCATTGTATTAGAATCCACTGGACATTATCATACACCAGTTGTCCAGTTTTTCGAGGATATAGGGTACTTATTGATTATCGTAAATCCACTCATATCGTATCGAGCTAAGAGTTCTAGTTTACGCAAGGTAAAGACAGATGTTATTGACGCTCGTCATCTCTGTGAGCTGTATTATAAAGAGGACTTAGAGCCTTATAAACAGCGAGGAATCCAGCTCTTAAACCTACGTAACCTTACAAGACAGCACGAAAATATTACAGGCCTGTTGGTACAAACTAAATTACAATTTCAAGCAGTTCTGGATCAAGTGTTTCCTGAATACCGTGGGG
>NZ_JVPL01000242.1:0-20127 GCF_001054655.1 Bacillus sp. 220_BSPC | reverse complement strand
CGAAAATTCAAGGGAATTTCAAAAGGGGTTCAGAATTTTTTAATTCCGAATCCCTTTTGTCTACAAACTGAGGCCTCCATATTAATGGGGGCCTTTAGACTGTAGACAAATTCGTGGAAAGCGACTTTGCCTGCATTTTTTTATTTGAAAAACATTTCAGCTGATTTCAGAAATCCGCTCCCTTTCCGCCGACTGTCTGCCAAGCCTCCTCGACGCAAGCGTCTGCGGGGTCTTGGCTAGCCAGTATTTCGGCAGGGGTCTCGCAAATTTCTTCAATGAGGGTTAATCCCATATAAATGAATACAAAATCATGGAGTATAACCAACTCTTGTTTTTAATTCATTGTAATCATTTCCTCGTTAAATTCTTGTTAGGGATTCGGAATGTGACCAACCTAAAGTTTTTATAAAAAACATTCCATTTGATTGGAGCGGGTGTTCGAGACTCCTGCGGGAAAAGCGAGTCCAAGGGAGACCCCACAGGCGCAAGGACCGCCCGCGGAAAGCGAGTGCCTGGAGTGGAGATCAACTTCCTAAACCCGCTCCCCTTCCGCCGGTAAACAAAAGGCCCTCCATATTAATGGGGGCCTTCTTTGTGCAGGGATGATGTTATTTGACCTGGTACTTTTTCAAACGGTATTGAAGGCTTTGGCGGCTAATATTCAGGGCCTTGGCTGCTTGGGAGATATTCATGCCATGTTCCTTCAATATCTTCTCCAAGTATTGCTTTTCAGTATTGGCGATATAATCATCAAGAGATAAGGTCGATTCCTGTAAATCTCCATTTGCATGAGTCTCTTTTCTTCCGGGATGAATGTCTTCCAAATGGGCTTTCTTCCTAAATAGAGCAGGAAGGTGGGTGATGGCAATCTTTGTATCGCCAGGTTCCATTAAATTCATGGCCCCTTCAATGATATGTTCAAGTTCCCTTACGTTCCCGGGCCAGTCGTAATCATAAAAAAGCGAGTAGACTTCTTCGCTGATCCCTTCTATATTCAATTCGAACAGCGCATTGAATTTCTCGATGAAGGATTGCGCCAGCAAAGGAATATCCTCTTTCCGTTCACGAAGAGGCGGGATGAATAACGAAACGACACTTAATCGGTAGTATAAATCCTTTCGTAAATGGTCATTTGAAATGGCATCTATCGGATCTTCATTTATCGTTGCAATGACCCTAACGTCAATTTTTTTATCCTTTGTATCCCCAACGCGGCGAATCGTCCTTTCTTGAAGGGCCCGTAATAATTTCGCTTGCATGTTCGGATTTAATGAGTTGATTTCATCTAGCAGGATGGTACCGCCCTGTGCCTGTTCGAATAATCCAGGCCGTTCAATCGATCCGGTGAAGGCGCCTTTCTTTGTGCCGAAGAGTATTCCTTCAATTAGACTATCTGGCAGGGCAGCACAGTTTTGGCTGATGAAAGGTTGTGTCGAACGGCTGCTGCCATTATGGATGCTTTGGGCGAAGAGCTCTTTTCCGGTGCCCGTTTCCCCAACGATGAGGATGGAGGATGCCGTCCTGGTTGAACGCTTGCTCTTTTCTATGACTTCCAGGAAATTTTCACTCGTTCCGATGATGCTGTCAAAGGTATATTTGGTATCGCCCTTATTCAATATATTATCTTTAATGATTCTTTCCAGATTCGTTATATCCTTTGCCACTTCTATGGCTCCGATGATATTTTGCTTTTGATCCAAAATCGGAAACGTATTATTGATTGTAGTAATTTCCTGACCAAGATTATTGAAATAGGTCTGCTTCGAGTTCTCGGTTGTCTTCCCCGAATGAAGTGCCCTTATTAATGTACTCTCCGTTTCTTCCTTGAATTTAAAGATTTCGTGGATCTTCTTCCCTAACACTTCTTCTGAATCCATTCCTTCGATTTCTGCCATTTTCTTGTTATATACAATCGTCCGCCCTTTTATATCGATTATATGTATCCCTGTATCGATTACATCCACAAGCGAATAGAGAATGGATTGGAAACCATCTATTTTAATGATTTGATCTAAATTCATGAATGCCTCCCGTTTTTCTTCTTTTCTTAGAGCTATTGTAGAGGAATTGAAGCAAAGGCGCAAATAAAATTTGCACAGCAAGATTATTTTGCATTGAAGTGCAAAAATATTTTGCGGAAAAAGTGCAAAAATGCTGTTTTTTATGGTTTTTCTAGTTGGCATGAAATTTGCATTAATAAAAAGTGTAAGATTTAAGCGACAAAAATAGGGATTAGAGCAAAAAATAATGGCATACTATGTCAATTTTGCCCTTAAAGTGCTGAATTTCATTGCGTTTTTAAAGAAAAAACATAATTTTTTCGAAAAAATGAAAAGTTGGCACGGAACTTGCTTGTTAAATAAGGGAGAAGTAAAAACATAAACCTAGGGAGATGAGACATAATGGTCCAACCATATAAACACGAACCATTTACTAATTTTAAAATCGAAGAAAACAATAAAGCTTTTCAAGCAGCATTGAATGATGTAGCTAATGATCTAGGGAAGAAATATCCGCTGATCATTAATGGTGAAAAAGTGTTTACTGATGAAGTCATTACCTCTGTAAACCCAGCAAATAAAGAAGAAGTTATCGGAACCGTATCCAAAGCGAATAAAGATCTTGCTGAGCGAGCGATGCAAGCGGCAGATAAGACATTCCAAACTTGGAGAAAAACGAAAGCGGAAGTGCGTGCAAACATTTTATTCAGGGCTGCAGGGATCGTTCGCAGAAGAAAACACTATTTCTCGGCTCTATTGGTTAAAGAAGCAGGGAAGCCTTGGAATGAGGCGGATGCAGATACAGCGGAAGCGATCGACTTCATGGAATACTATGCACGTCAAATGCTGAAGCTTAAAGACGGCATGCCAGTGGAAAGCCGTCCGATTGAACACAATGCTTTCAATTATATTCCGCTTGGTGTCGGTGTCATCATCTCACCTTGGAACTTCCCGTTTGCGATCATGGCAGGCATGACGACGGCTGCTCTTGTTTCAGGTAATACAGTCTTATTGAAACCGGCCAGTACAACACCGGTCATTGCAGCTAAATTCATCGAAGTGCTGGAAGAAGCGGGCATGCCTGCAGGAGTTGTGAACTTCATTCCAGGAAGCGGTGCCGAAGTAGGCGATTATTTAGTAGATCATCCTCGTACACGTTTCATCAGCTTTACCGGATCTCGTGATGTCGGTATCCGTATTTATGAGCGTGCGGCAAAAGTACATGAAGGCCAAATCTGGTTAAAACGTGTCATCGCTGAAATGGGCGGTAAAGATACGATCGTTGTTGATAAAGAGGCTGATCTGGAATTGGCGGCACAATCAATCGTCGCTTCTGCATTCGGATTCTCCGGTCAAAAATGTTCTGCTTGTTCACGTGCTGTCATAGTGGAAGATGTATATGACCAAGTCTTGAATCGTGCCATTGAATTAACGAAAGAAAAAACGATCGGGGAACCAACAGATCTAAACAACTTCATGGGTCCGGTCATCGATCAAGCAGCTTTCGATAAAGTCATGAGCTACGTTGAAATCGGTAAAGAAGAAGGGAAAATTGTTACAGGGGGAGAAGGAGACAATTCAAAAGGTTTCTTCATCCAGCCAACTATCATTGCCGATGTGGATGAGAACGCTCGTGTCATGAAAGAAGAGATCTTCGGACCGGTGGTTGCATTCTGTAAGGCAAAAGATTTCAATCATGCAATCGAGATTGCCAATAACACGGATTATGGATTAACGGGTGCAGTCATCTCTAACAACATTGAACATATCGAACAAGCGCGTGAGGATTTCCACGTAGGTAACCTGTACTTCAATCGCGGCTGTACTGGTGCCATTGTAGGATACCAGCCATTTGGCGGATTCAATATGTCAGGTACGGATTCAAAAGCGGGCGGTCCTGATTATCTAGTTCTTCACCTTCAAGGTAAAACAACATCTGAAACGCTATAAATTTTAGGGGGAATCAACATGACAACTTTAACGGAAAAATTAATCGAGCAAACAGAACAATATGGTGCAAACAATTATAATCCACTTCCAATCGTCATTTCGAAGGCAGAAGGAGTTTGGGTGGAAGATCCTGAAGGCAACAAATATATGGATATGCTTAGTGCCTATTCAGCAGTGAACCAAGGCCACAGGCATCCGAAAATCATCGACGAATTAAAAAAACAAGCTGATCGCGTAACATTGACATCCCGTGCATTCCATAGTGATAAATTAGGACCATGGTATGAAATGGTTTCACGCATTACGCAAAAAGACATGGCACTGCCTATGAATACAGGTGCTGAAGCCGTTGAAACAGCCATCAAAGCTGTTAGACGCTGGGGCTATGATGTTAAGGGAATCGCAGAAAACCAAGCTGAAATCATTGCTTGTATCGGGAACTTCCATGGCCGTACGATGGCAGCCGTGTCCTTGTCATCCGATGATGAATATAGAAGGGGCTTTGGACCGATGCTGCCAGGGATCAAGCTTATCCCTTACGGCGATCTTGATGCATTGAAAGAAGCGATTACACCGCAAACGGCTGGATTTTTAATCGAACCGATTCAAGGTGAAGCTGGAATCATCATTCCGCCACAAGGATTCTTAAAAGAAGCTTACGATTTATGTAAAGAAAATAATGTCCTATTCGTTTCTGATGAAATTCAGTCAGGACTTGGACGTTCAGGAAAAATGTTCGCCTCTGACTGGGATGGAGTAGTTCCCGATATGTACATTTTAGGTAAAGCGCTGGGCGGCGGGGTTTTCCCAATCTCTTGCGTAGCTGCGAACCGTGAAATCCTTGGCGTATTCAATCCTGGTTCCCATGGTTCTACATTCGGCGGCAATCCATTGGCATGTGCGGTTTCCATCGCTTCATTGGAAGTCCTTGAAGAAGAGAAGCTTGCGGAACGTTCATTGGAGCTTGGGCAATACTTTATGGATAGTTTAAAAGAAATCAAGAATCCAATGATTAAAGACATCCGCGGCCGAGGCTTATTCATCGGAGTCGAATTAACAGAAGCAGCAAGACCTTATTGTGAGCAGCTTAAAGAAGAAAAACTGCTATGTAAAGAAACACATGATACAGTTATCCGTTTTGCTCCGCCATTAGTGATTACTAAAGAAGACTTGGATTGGGCAATCGAACGCATTAAAAAAGTTTTATCCTAATATACCTATGAGGTGAATTCCATTGAGTACAACAATCAAAGAAGAAAAAGAAACTGCCAGCTTGCTTGATTCAACACAGGTCGTAATCAAGGAGGCACTGGATAAGCTTGGCTATTCTGAAGAAGTGTTCGAGCTTTTGAAGGAACCTCTGCGGATGCTGACCGTCCGGATTCCTATTAAGATGGATGACAATTCGACGAAGATTTTCACTGGATACCGTGCCCAACACAACGATGCTGTCGGTCCGACGAAAGGCGGAATCCGTTTTCATCCTGAAGTCGATGAGGAAGAAGTCAAGGCGCTTTCAATGTGGATGAGTTTGAAATGCGGAATCGTGAATCTGCCGTATGGCGGAGGAAAAGGCGGCATCATCTGTGATCCGCGCCAAATGTCAATCGGTGAATTGGAAAGGCTTAGCCGTGGATACGTTCGGGCAATCAGCCAAATAGTGGGGCCGACTAAAGATATCCCGGCCCCGGATGTTTATACGAATTCACAAATCATGGCATGGATGATGGACGAGTACAGTAGAATAAGGGAACACGATTCTCCTGGTTTCATTACAGGTAAGCCACTGGTACTGGGCGGTTCACACGGCAGGGAAAAGGCGACTGCACAAGGTGTCACCATCTGTATCGAGGAAGCGGCTAAGCGTAAGGGCATAGAATTGAAAGGTGCACGCATCATCGTCCAAGGGTTTGGGAACGCAGGAAGCTTTTTGGCCAAATTCATGCATGATGCAGGTGCAAAAGTGATTGGCATATCGGACGCATATGGTGCCATCTATAAACCTGAGGGTCTGGATATCGATTACTTACTTGATAAAAGGGATAGCTTTGGAACGGTAACGACACTATTCGATCATACAATCACAAACCAGGAGCTTCTGGAACAAGATTGTGATATTTTAGTGCCTGCTGCCATTTCCAATCAAATCACCAAAGAAAATGCACATCTTATCAAAGCCCAAATTGTCGTCGAGGCCGCGAATGGACCTACCACATTGGAGGCAACCAAAATCTTGACGGAACGCAATGTGCTTCTCGTACCTGATGTATTGGCAAGTTCAGGCGGTGTGACAGTTTCTTACTTCGAATGGGTTCAAAATAATCAAGGTTATTATTGGGAAGATGAAGAGGTCCAAACCAAATTAAAAGCGTTATTGGTCAACTCATTTAATCAAATATATGAAATGTCCGAGACGAGAAAAGTGGATATGAGGCTGGCAGCGTATATGGTGGGTGTCAGAAAAATGGCAGAAGCCTCGATATTCCGCGGCTGGGTATAAGCTATAGTCTAATAATGGGGAGTGGAGGAGTGATTCCGTGTTAAAACCGATTCATACCATCGAGTGTGCTCAAGATGGGACCGTCGAACAAGTTTACGTTCAAAAGGATTCCTATGTTTATGAATGGGAAAGGCTCTTTTTAGTGAAGACGGAAGATGGGAAATTGATTGATGTTTCAATAGGTGCCAGTGGTCACATTACTGAAATTAATGTTTCGGCAGGGGATCCTATTAATAGAAAGCTTCCTTTAGCTTTGCTCCAAGACGATTTTGTTATAACTGGCTCTGATTGATTATAGGAAAGAGGGTGTTCCAAAGGCGGAAGCGATTTCTGCTTTGGGATGCTCTTTTTTTGTTGTGATCATTTATAAGGCGGTGACAAAGCCAGGAAAAAGTTTGAAAAGAAAAAACGATGAGGGCTCGATCGTGGTGAGAAGAACATGAAGGACAATCCCACTTACGAAGATTCATCCCACACTTCAATCAGATCGTAAGGTCGATAAGTGGTGGGTAGTTCAACCATGCTGTTCGAAAAATTTTGGGATAGGGCCTGATCTACCTGGAAAAAGGAAAAAAGAACTAGATTAACATAAGGACTTTTAACCAAGATAAATACATGCTCCTTCGCTGGCCATACGTCTTAACAGGGGATGGTTCCGCGAAGGTATTTTTGATTTGGAAGGGCATATTGTCTTATTCCCGTTCATAAACTTTTACAAGCCAGTACCTAGGCAAGAAAGGAGTGGATCATGGTTGCTCGAAACCGGTTGACTCTATCCGTGTGCGCTTTCTAGGAATTTAAGCCCACGACTAGAAGCTAGTATGTTAAAATACAAATTGAGATTTTGACATCAAATAAATGGCGTTTTTTCTGAATCGATCCAAATTCACAATAAAAAATTCAGAATTCCGCCGTTTAAAAGAAGGGAGTTAATCAGAGTATGAGAATCTCAGAATTAAAGAGGAAAGCCCTTCAGTCGTTAGGAGGTAAATGGGGAGTAACTGTTTCGCTTATGTTGCTGTTGTTCTTGATCAACCTCATTTTTCCTTTAATTGTCGAAGTGATCGGAAGCGGTGGTTTTTCAGAATGGCTCATGCAGGAAGACACACCGTTATGGTCCGATATCTTCAGCATGGTCTTTTCCATTGCCTTAATCCCGCTTACCATTTCAACCACTTGGTTCTACCTGAATTTAGTTAGGGAAGGGAATCCTGGCATTCCGGAAGTGTTCGCTATCTATAAAGATGGAAAAACCTCTTTCAAGCTTATTGGGGCATCCATCTTACAGGCAATTTTCATTTTTTTATGGTCATTATTATTAATCATTCCGGGTATCATCAAGGCCATCGCTTATTCGCAGCAGTTTTTCTTATTGAAGGATCATCCTGAATACACGGTGCTTGAAGCCATTACAGAGAGCAAAAAAAGAATGAAGGGCTTGAAATGGAAGTATTTCCTTATGCACCTAAGCTTCATCGGGTGGGGCATCCTTTGCATGTTCACGCTGGGAATTGGTTTACTATGGTTGATTCCTTATGCAGGAACAACAACGGCTGCATTCTATGAAGAATTGATTGTGCCTCAAGAAGATATTGACGATGATCAACAAATAGAGGGATAAAAGATTAACCGAAAGCATATGGCTATCGGTTTCAGACTGTAGACAAACTCGATTTTAATCGAGTGAACTGCCCCGTAAATGTTAGACACCAAACTAACATTTACGGGGTGTTTTTTATGGCATGTACAATTTGGACGTTGATTTACGCTCCAGGCACTCGCTTTCCACGAGCCTCCGGGGTCTCCCTAGACGCGCTTTTCCCGCAGGAGTCCCGCACCTTCCTCTCCAATCAGCTTTGTTATAAAAATTAGTTAGAAACCATACTGATGAGTTGAAGGTGTTGGTTTGGGAACATCATTTGATCAAAGTCACGTTTTCCGAACCCCTTTTGTCTACAAACTGCAATCAGTAGCAAAAGGCTATCGGTTTTTTATTCCCGTTTCTCCTTAAAAAGGTTAAATTGTTCATTTTGCCTGGTGTATAATAGAATATTGAGAATGCCATTTAGGGGGATTACATAGTGAGTGGGTATAATATTGCGGATCTGGTATACCAATTGTTTTGCCTTTTATTTCTAATCCTGATCATCGTTGGGACCGTATCCCTTTTCCGTTCCATCAAGCACCGTAAAACCAGACTGGATATCATGGAAAAGAAAATGGATGATTTGCATGAACTGATTAAAAGGGGAAAAAATTGACGGCGGCATCGTGCAGGCGTTCAAGCTGCAGGTAAACTCGAAGAAAAGCGAGTTTGCCTGCAGTTTTTTTATTTAATCAGCTTGATTTCAGAAATAATATTTTTATTTTAAATCATGGTTATCACCTGTAATAGCTTGATGGGCATTCGGCAGGAAACCATTCCGAACCCTATGTTTGTGCAGTTTTTATTAGTTGAAAAACGTTCTAATCAACGTGATCCACAAACTCAGGTAAGTACAAAAAATTATACTAAAATAACTTAGTGGAAAGCGCTGTCTCCAAATTTGAAAAAAGAGGATTGGATTTTAGCATCGATTGAGAGACATAAAAAAATAGAAAAAGAAAGGGAATTGTCAAAAATAAGCAGTTTTACATAGGGGTGTCGGGATTGTGGGGCAAATTTCATGTAAGGCCGCTGGTATGGAAGATGCATGGTTTGTTGCGGTGTTTTACCCTATAATGGAATAGATGTGTATTTAAGGATTTGGTGAAAAAGTCTATCAGGAATGCTCGGCCCTATAACAAATCGACGGAGATGGAGAATGCTTCACATTCGGTCCTTTTGTTAGGTACTTTTGAGAAGTGGGAGGAGTCGGTATCATGAAAGAAGTTATTGCAGTAAAAGAAATTACTAGGTTTAAAACAAGGGCGGAGGAATTTAGCCCGTACGCTTGGTGTAAAAGGATGTTAGAAAATGACCCTGTGAGTTATCACGAAGGAACGGATACGTGGAATGTCTTTAAATATGAAGATGTGAAGCGGGTTCTCAGTGATTATAAACATTTTTCAAGTGTTCGGAAACGGACGACGATTTCGGTTGGAACGGATAGTGAGGAAGGTTCTGTGCCTGAAAAGATCCAAATCACTGAATCGGATCCACCTGATCATAGAAAACGCCGTTCACTGCTGGCAGCAGCATTCACACCTAGAAGTCTTCAAAACTGGGAACCTCGCATTCAGGAAATTGCAGATGAATTGATTGGACAAATGGATGAGGGAACGGAAATCGATATTGTGGCATCATTGGCGAGTCCGCTTCCGATCATTGTCATGGCCGATTTGATGGGCGTTCCCTCGAAAGATCGTTTATTGTTTAAGAAATGGGTGGATACCTTATTCCTTCCTTTTGATAGAGAAAAACAAGAAGAAGTAGATAAATTGAAGCAAGTGGCAGCAAAAGAATACTATCAGTATTTGTATCCGATTGTTGTGCAAAAACGATTGAACCCGGCGGATGATATCATCTCAGATCTATTGAAGTCGGAAGTGGATGGGGAAATGTTTACGGATGATGAGGTTGTCCGGACGACCATGCTGATTTTAGGTGCAGGAGTCGAGACAACCAGTCATTTATTGGCCAATAGCTTTTATTCGCTGCTATATGATGACAGAGAAGTTTATCAAGAGTTACATGAAAACCTGGATTTAGTTCCGCAGGCGGTCGAAGAAATGCTCCGTTTCCGATTCAATCTTATTAAATTGGATCGCACTGTAAAGGAAGATAACGATCTATTGGGAGTGGAATTGAAAGAAGGGGATAGCGTGGTTGTTTGGATGAGTGCAGCTAATATGGACGAAGAGATGTTTGAAGACCCCTTCACACTTAATATCCACCGCCCTAACAATAAGAAACATCTCACATTCGGTAATGGCCCTCATTTCTGCCTCGGAGCGCCGCTAGCCAGGCTGGAAGCGAAGATTGCGCTAACTGCATTCCTGAAGAAATTCAAGCATATTGAAGCGGTGCCATCGTTCCAGTTAGAAGAGAATCTTACCGATTCAGCGACAGGGCAAACTTTGACATCACTACCGCTTAAGGCAAGCCGCATGTAAAAAATGAAAAACCTTGTGCCCTAACCTGCATAAGGTTTTTTTCTTTTTGCATGTTGAATGGTATGCGTTAAATATGTTCCTGACACTCCTTGAAACGTTCGGCAGGAAATCTTATAGTAACCTGAAGTTGAGGTGACAATGACGAATAGAGTAGTATGATAAAGTAGAAAATTTTGTGCCCAGGCATGTTCCCCGAATTAGGTTGGCGGGCGATGAAGCAATTACACCCACCATGCAATGAAGAAGATATGATAAAATAGAAATTTCCAGATGAAACAGTTTTAATAAGTGAAAGGATGTTATTATGAAATTAAAGCAGCAATTAACCATTGCCTTTATAATAAGTGTACTTTCTTTAATCGGGTTCAGTTTCATGGCATTTACCATAAGTGCAAATGAATACCTGAAATTTGATGAAGATGTGATTTCCTTGGTGCAGGGATGGGAGTCCCCTCTGCTGACGGACATCATGAAGTTCTTTACTTACATAGGTTCAACCGCTTCACTGATCATCCTTTCCTTGGTCATTTTGTTTTTCCTATATAGGGTTTTGAAGCATCGTTTGGAACTAGTCTTATTCACTGCAGTCATGGTGGGTTCACCTCTTCTCAATTTGATGGTTAAGCTATTCTTTCAACGCGCCCGGCCCGATTTACATCGACTCATCGATATAGGGGGATACAGTTTCCCTAGTGGACATGCCATGAATGCATTTTCTTTATACGGTATTCTTACATTTTTGCTATGGCGTCACATTACGGCTAGGTGGGCAAGGGTTCTATTGATTCTTTTCAGCATGTTGATGATCCTCTCGATAGGTATTAGCCGGATATACTTGGGGGTCCATTATCCTAGTGATATCATTGCCGGATATTTGGCGGGCGGTTGTTGGATTGCGATTTCCATCTGGTTTTTCCAAAGGTATCAAGACCGGCGGAAGAACAAAGATCGTTAATGAAGGGAGCAAGGTTATTGCAAGATAAGCAGCCGGCAGGTACAAGCCAGCTGTTGATTCAAGAAAGTTAGGAGCGTATTAAATGGAAAACTGGATTACGGAATTCATGAATGATTTTGGGTATATGGGAATCTTTCTATTAATAGCATTGGAAAATATTTTCCCGCCGATCCCGTCTGAGGTCATTCTTACTTTTGGCGGTTACATGACGACAAAAGCGGATATGACGATCATCGGTGTCGTGATCGCTTCGACCCTAGGGTCTGTGGCAGGGGCAGTCGTCCTTTATGGAATTGGTTTACTTCTTGATGTGAAGGTCATTGAAAAGTTCGTGGAAAGATGGGGCCATATTCTTCGGTTAACGGTATCGGACGTCCATAAGGCGAATTCATGGTTTGACAAATACGGGTCATGGACCGTGTTTTTCTGCAGGCTGGTTCCGCTGATCAGAAGTTTGATCTCGATACCAGCAGGGATGTCCCATATGAGTTTTTGGCTCTTCCTGCTATACACAACATCCGGAACATTAATTTGGAACATCATCTTGGTGAATATCGGGGCAGCTGTTGGCTCCTCGTGGGAAGATATTGTAGGGTACATGGACATTTATTCAAACATCGTATATGCGATACTGGCCTTGCTATTGATCGCTTTCGTTGTTTTGATTTTTAGAAGGAATAAAGGCAAAGTATAATCTCAGTTTAGTTGATTGGGCCGTTATCATCGGCATTCATTCCCTAACCGAATATGACCATTAAAGGCTGTCATTGCGACAGCCTTTTTCTTATTGGAGGAAGAAAACTGAACCCAGAATAAAGGGGGAGTGCTTTGGACAAAATGAGTGAAACGAAAAAGGAATGAGGTTCGGTGCTATGGCTTCTTTTTTCAAACAAAAGAGACAAGTGAAGCAACGTGAAAAGAAAAAGGAAGATGAAAGTCAATCCAAAAGCAAAACGCCTGATTATATTGAAAGTTCCCTTTCTGCCAATCTGGAAATCGTGAAGAAAAAGACGGGAAAAAGTCCCGACATCATTATCCGAACGTTGAAAATCGGGCAAAACCCGGAGATAAAAACAACTATTTTGTATGTGCAGGGTCTGATTGATAATCCTAGCGTTACGGACTTTATAATTGAATCAATCATGAAAAATCCTCACCTGTCAAAAAACATACTACCACTGGAAGCATTGGACATTATCTCTGAGGATGTAGTTTCCCTCGGTGGCGTAGAAAGGGTCACGGACTGGGAAAAGCTATTTTTGACATTATTATCTGGGGACAGCATCATTTTTGTTGATGGAGTAAACGTCGCCCTGGTTGCCAGTACAAGAGGAGGAGAGAAGCGATCGATTCAGGAGCCAAGCACGCATTTGACTGTCCGGGGATCTAGGGAAGGGTTTACGGAATCGAATGGAACGAACATCGCCATGTTACGCCGCATCATCAATACCCCGGATTTATGGATAGAGTCGATGAAAATAGGCACGGTGACTAAAACGGACGTTTCCATCATGTATATAAATGGGATCGCTAAGGAAGGAATTGTCGAGGAGGTCAAGAAGCGCTTAAATCGAATTAACATCGATAGCATTCTTGAATCAGGATATATTGAACAATTGATAGAAGACCAGGTCATGACCCCATTCCCAACCCTTAACCATACAGAAAGACCAGATATGGTCGCAGGAAACCTGCTGGAAGGAAGAGTGGCGATATTCGTAAATGGAACGCCTTTTGTCTTGATCGCCCCGGCATTGTTCGTACAATTTTTCCAATCTGTCGAAGACTACTATAATCGCTTCGACATTGCTTCAGCGACACGTTTTTTACGGATCATCGTTTTCATCATCTCGATAGTCGGGCCGGCTGTCTATGTTGCAGCCACGACCTTTCATCAGGAAATGATTCCAACGAAGCTGCTGGTCATTGTAGCAGCCCAAAGGGAAACGGTTCCTTTGCCTGCCGTCGTTGAAGCGCTTCTCATGGAAATGACCTTTGAAATATTAAGGGAAGCAAGCCTTCGGATGCCAAAGGCCGTTGGTTCGACGATGTCCATTGTCGGGGCATTGGTCATTGGGCAGGCGGCCGTCCAGGCTGGTATCGTATCGCCGGCAATGGTCATCATCGTCTCGATCACGGCGATTGCCAGTTTTGCAACCCCTTCTTATTCCATAGCGATTTCTGCCCGCATTGTGCGGTTCGGATTCATCATTTGTGCCGGCATGTTAGGTTTTTATGGGATGATTTTAGCCTTTATCATCCTTATTGTCCATTTATGCAGCCTGCGTTCACTTGGAGTTCCTTATATGACACCGCTCGCCCCTCTGAATCCGAAAGGGTTGGGCGACACATTCTTCAGAAGACCTATATGGGCATTCAAGGAAAGGCCGCAATTTTTGACCAATGAAAATAATCTGATCAGGGAAGGCGATAACCAAAGACCGCTGCCTCCTGAATCGCGTGGAATGAAAACTTCTGACGGGAAAAAAGGTGAAGGCAATGAATCGTAAAAGATTAGTTCTGCTCTTGATGATGTTGATCGCCGCCACATTCACCACAGGCTGTTGGGATAAAAGAGAGTTAAACGAAATGGCCATCGTCTCGGCGGTCGGACTCGACAAAAATAAAGAAGGAAAGTTAGTGGGAACTTTCCAAATCATTAATCCAGGAAATGTTGCCGGAGCTCTTCAGGGCGGCGGCGGAACGAATCCACCGATATCCATTTATAGGGCAACCGGAGATAATGTGCTTGAACTGGATAGCATCGCTTCAACTAAAATCTCCCGAGATATGTATTTTGCCCATGCCAACCTGATTGTCATAGGTGAGGAACTAGCAAAAGAAGAGGGTCTCAACAATATTTTCGATGCTTTTGAGCGCTCACCGGAATTCAGGGGAACTACGAGGGTCGTGATTGCCCGGGGTGTGAAAGCCAAGGATATTGTCGAAACGTTAACTGCAATAGATAAGGTATCTGCCGAGAAAGTCATTAGGACGATTGAAACCACTGAAAAAACCCAGGGGAAAAGTATTAGCATCAATCTCCAAGAGGTGATCAAGAATCTGCTTAGTACCGGAAAAGAACCGATAATAAGCGGTTTTACCGTGAGAGGAAACAAGGGTAAGGAAGATAAAATGGAGAATACCATGTCCTCGGATATTGAGGCAAACCCTATTGCAGCAGGGATAGGTGTTTTTAAAGATGGCAAATTGATTGACTGGCTGGATGGTGGTAGGGCATTAGGGTCAATGTGGGTATTGGATAGGATCGAAAATGCCCATTTAAACCTTGATTGGGAGGGTGAAAAAGAAGCAATCACCTATTCAGTTATTCGCCAAAAAACCAACATCGGGGCAAAATTGGTAAACGGCAAACCGAAAATATCGATAAAGGTGCGTGCAGAAGGAGATATCCGGGAAGTGAATGTTCCTTTGAATCTAACCGATATGCATGTCCTGATAGATATTGAAAAGAAGTTAGCGAAAGACTTGGAGAAAGAGATGGAAGACGCAATCGTTCGGGCACAAAAAAATAAATCCGATATTTTTGGCTTTGGGGAGCTCATGCACGAATCCCATCCGAAAGAATGGAAGAAACTAGAGAAAAACTGGGACGACGATACTTTTCCTAAACTGGCAGTTGATGTGCAGGTAGAAACTTTCATTCGCCGTACCGGATTGCGTAATAAGCCGTATCTATCGAATTTAAAAAAGGATGAACAATAAAGGAAAGGAAGTGGCATCCTCATGGAAAAGGCAAATATCAGCGGGTACCAGTTGTTCGTCCTTATTTTCCTGTTTGAAATGGGCAGTGCACTTTTGGTTCCGCTTGCAGGCGAAGCCAAGCAGGCTGCCTGGCTGGTCATCCTTATTGCGATGGTAGGAGGATTTTTATTATTTTTCATTTATTATGGCCTTTTTCAATACTACCCTGAGCAGCTGTTAACGGAATTTGTACGGAGTATATTGGGGAATTTTCTAGGCAGGATCGTAGCTTTTCTATACATCCTTTATTTCATCTACCTTGCTGCAAGGGTGCTGAGGGACTTCGGAGATACGCTGCTTACTTTTGCCTATCCTCATATTCCGTTATTTGTCGCGAACGCTGCATTCATTTTAGTCGTGGTGTACACGGTCCGAAAAGGGGTAGAAGTATTGACGAGGACCGGGGAACTATTCTTTGTCTTGGAGAATTTACTTTTAATGACCTTCTTTCTTCTGATAGTCGCTTCAGGCATGATCCATTTAAACAACTTAAAACCCGTTATTGAAATGAGCGTGACGGAGATGGTGAAAATGGCTTTCACTAAAACGATATTCTTTCCATTTGGCGAAATCATTTCCTTTTTAATGATTTTTCCTTATTTGAACGAACCTGAGCGATTGAAAAAAATTGGGATAAGCAGCATTGCTGCAGCTGGCATTTTTCTCGCGATAATAATGGCTATGAATATTGCTGTACTTGGGGTGGACCTGACGACACGTTCGCAATACCCTCTTCTTTCCCTCATTCAGTCCATAGAGGTCGCTGGCTTTCTCGAACGGCTCGATGTGTACTTCTTGTTTTTGTTGATGATTGGCGGGTTCATCAAGATAAGTGTATTTACTTATGTGGCGGTAACGGGTACGGCGAATGTTTTCAATGTTAAACAGCCCTCCAGACTTGCTTACCCCGTTGGCTTTGTCATATTACTGAGTTCCATCATAATAGCAAGCAGCTTTACGGAACATATGCATGAAGGGCTAGGAGCCGTACCGATATACATTCACCTCCCATTTCAGGTGATCATTCCGTTGCTTCTCTTGATCATTGCCTTTTTTAAGAATCGAAAAAAAAAGAAAGGCCAGCACCAAAATAAGTTCCAAGGCGGAGTTGATCAAAAATGAAATTCTTCGGTATTACGCTTTTGCTTCTGATCCCTTTAGTGGTCCTATCATTAGGTATGGATATTCTAATGGGATTTGATCTGGATAATTCAATCAAACATGACTTTAATCCATTCTTGGTGAAGGACCCCGCTGAATTTATCCTTTTTATCATTCTTGTTTCATTCCTTGTATTCAGCTTCTTTTATCGAAAAAAAAAGAAAAAGAACAAGGGCAAATGACAACAATGATGCTGCAATTCCCGTTGCTGAAATATAGATGAACTCCGAATGGGGGAGTTTGTCTTTTTGCTTTTTTACAACCCTGTAAACCCATTTCATAGTATGATGATAAAATGAGATATTTTCAGCGGAATAAAATCACTCAACCAAAAAACCCCGGGAGGAGGACGGCAATTTGGATATCAAATTGAATCGAAAAATCATAAAAGACATGTGCGGGGCCGTCTCCTTCAAAAGAGGGGAAGCTTTTCATCGTGCCAATAAAGTCACATTTGAAAGCTATCGTCATGATGGTTGTGAAGCATCGGTTAGAGGCAAGGAAGACTTCCATGTCACGATTGAAGTGGATGCAGTCGGCGGATTTCAGACGAAATGCAGCTGTCCTGCGCTAGCTTCCTTCCCCAGGGATTGCCAGCATATTGCAGCCGTCCTGCTGTCGGTTTACGACCATCAGCGAGATGGAACGGTTCCAGAAGGTCTGCATGCTGCCGGTTCTGATGCTATAGCACATGAGAAGCTGTCAAAGGGCTTGCTGACCCTTTTCAATAATCAGCCTGTACGGAAAAGCGGTCATCAGCGCCATTTTGAAAAAAGAACGATGCTTGAAACGGAATTCACGTGTAAGCCAGTATGGATGGGAATGGAACAATATATGTTAGGACTGGAAATGAAAATCGGTTCTCTCAATGTGTCGAATGTCCGGGATTTCCTGAAGCGAGTTAAAGAAGGAAAGCCTGCCCAAGTGTCCCCTTCATTTATATATGACCCTGTGCTGCATTGTTTTCAGAATGAAAATGATTCCGTGCTTCAGGAGCTCATTACAGTGATATCGGATGAAAAAGTCTATGTGGACGCCCTGACGGATAAATCTGAATATACATTGGACGATCACTTATTACTTTTGCCTCCATCTTCTTTTCGAAGGCTTGTCCCCATCCTTGAAGCGGCGCCAATGGTGAAGCTTGCCTATGGCGGCCTTACATTCAATGGCTTTCGTGTAACAAACGGACCGCTTCCTTTACAGTTTGGCTTTACCGAAAGCGAGTTCAAAGGTTATCAACTGAATATTAAAAGGCTGCACGAGATGATCGTCATGAATGCATACACATTGGTCCTATTTGAGGGGAAATTGGTTCAGCTCGAAAATGAGGATTTCAAACGCCTTTCAGAGTTAAAGCAAATGATGGAGGGTTCGGGGATGAATCAAATTCCAATCCATCATGACCAGCTGGAATTATTCCTGGACAAAGTGGTACCAGGCTTGAAAAGACTCGGTGAAGTCCATATAGCAAGATCCATCACCGAATTGTTTTTGAAGACACCGCTGATTGCAAAGCTATACTTGGATCGAGTGAAAAACAGGCTGCTTGCCGGGCTGGAATTCCATTATGAAAATATCGTGATCAACCCTTTGGAAAAACAGGAATCCAAGGTTATGAGGGATGTTGAGAAAGAGGCGGAGATATTAAAGCTGATGGAGGATAGCCAGTTTGCCAAGACGGACGGAGGCTATTTCTTGCAAAACGAAGAGTTGGAGTATGAGTTCTTGTACCATATCGTTCCTAAACTCCAGAAGCTGGTGCAAATCTATGCCACGACCGCTGTAAGAAACCGAATTTCCCGTGGAAATGCTGCACCGCGCATTAGGGTGAAAATTAAAAAAGAGCGTACTAATTGGCTCGAATTCAAATTTGAAATGGATGATATCCCAGATAAACAAATACGTGAGGTCTTAGCCGCGCTTGAAGAAAAAAGGAAATACTATCGTTTAAGGAATGGATCGCTGCTTTCCCTTGAAACAAGGGAATACGAGGACATCAATCGTTTTCTGAATGCACTGCCCGTACAGGATGAAGACCTGGAAAGCACACTGAACATGCCCATCATAAAAGGGCTCCAGCTCCTTGACTCCGTTAATGATGGCCAGACATTCACGATGGAAGAATCATTCCGGCAGTTTTTGGATAACATCAGGAATCCGGGCGCCTTGGAGTTCACGGTGCCAAATAGTCTGGATCCGATTTTGCGCGAGTATCAAGAAAACGGCTACAAATGGATGAAAGTCCTTGCACAATATGGTTTTGGCGGGATTCTTGCTGATGATATGGGGCTGGGAAAAACACTGCAAAGCATCACGTTCATTTTATCCGAGCTACCTGACATCCGTAAGAAAAGGGTTCCGGTGCTTATTGTCTGCCCATCATCATTGACCTACAATTGGCTGAGTGAATTCACTAAATTCACTCCTGATATACAAGCCGTCGTCGTGGATGGAGACAAGACGGAAAGGTCGAAGCTGCTTAAAGAAATGAAGGACGTGGATGTAGTGATCACTTCTTATCCATTGCTCCGGAAAGACATCAAGTCGTTTGAAAAAGAGGACTTCCATACGGTGTTTTTCGATGAGGCACAGGCCTTCAAGAACCCGGTGACACAAACGGCACGAGCGGCCAAGAAGATAAAAGCGGCACATCGCTTCGCGTTGACTGGTACACCCATCGAGAATTCACTAGAAGAGCTCTGGTCCCTTTTCCACGTCGTATTCCCTGAACTATTCATGGGGTTAAAGGAGTATAGCAACCTCTCAAGGAAGCAGATTTCCCGCAGGATCCGTCCATTTTTGCTGCGGAGAATGAAAGAGGACGTACTAGGGGAATTACCGGAAAAAATCGAGTCGCTGGAATCGATGGAACTGCTTCCCGATCAGAAGAAACTGTACGGCGCTTATCTGGCCAAGCTTCGGCATGATACGCTGAAACACCTGGACAAGGATACCCTTCGCAAAAATCGGATCAGGATCCTTGCAGGCTTGACCCGGCTTCGGCAAATATGCTGTCACCCCGCCTTGTTTGTGGACGGGTATAAAGGCAGTTCAGCAAAATATGAGCAACTGATGCAAATTGTCGAAGATTCGAAGCATTCTGGAAGACGGGTGCTGATTTTCTCGCAATTTACAAAAATGCTTACAATCATCGGCAGGGATTTGGCCTTGAAAGGACAACCCTTTTTCTACCTGGATGGCCAAACCCCATCAAAGGAACGTGTGGAAATCTGCAATCGGTTTAATGAAGGAGAACGGGATATATTCCTCATTTCGTTGAAAGCGGGCGGTACGGGTCTCAATCTGACGGGTGCCGATACAGTCATTCTATATGACCTTTGGTGGAATCCGGCAGTTGAGGAACAAGCCGCGGACCGTGCCCATCGAATGGGGCAGAAAAATGAGGTTCAAGTCATCAAGCTTATTGCCCGTGGGACAATCGAAGAAAAAATGAATGAACTCCAAGAGAAAAAGAGACATCTTATTGAAGAAATCATCGACCCTGGAGACAAGTCATCATCTGCACTTACAGAAGAGGATATCAGGGAAATCCTGATGATA
Organism: Bacillus sp. 220_BSPC; assembly: GCF_001054655.1. Classification (NCBI taxonomy): domain Bacteria; kingdom Bacillati; phylum Bacillota; class Bacilli; order Caryophanales; family Bacillaceae; genus Bacillus; species Bacillus sp. 220_BSPC. The sequence continues at coordinate 137 of NZ_JVPL01000242.1, read as the reverse complement.
TAAGGGTTTAGCCGAAGGTAATAAATAAATAGTTCAGTTATGGAGCATTCCTCTTACAAAGGAATGCTTTTTTATTTTTAAGGCACTTTTTCGTAAAGATTGTTGTTTTTAAAACGAAACTATTTAAGGTTGATTGG
>NZ_JVPL01000241.1:0-39512 GCF_001054655.1 Bacillus sp. 220_BSPC | reverse complement strand
TATTTCCCGAAGAGATATTATGACTCAAATCCTGATGCTGGAGGTTTTTTTCCGTTTGCAATAGAAGGCACTACACCATATGTTTTCTTAATGGATGGCTTTTATCTACCAGAATGTGATGAAAATTTCCTGCCATTGTGGATGAGGAATATGAAAGCATTTCCACTTTATTTTTGTGCTGAGGTTTCTTCTTATTGGAAAGATGAGTTTGAACATAATTGCAAGGAATTCAATATCAGTTATAGATACTTAACTAACCGATACGTTGTTACTGAAATCCAGAATGAAAAGCAGTTTAAGGAGATTTTCCCTTTCTATATTACTCTTGGTAGTGGGAATGATTTAGTTTTATGGTCCACAAACAAAGATGTATTTAGTGTAGAACAAAGAGAATGGAAAGGAAATTGGGAAGGGAAAATTGCGGGAACAGTAGTGGTTAAAGTAGAAGTCGATGCAAGTATTTTTTGGATTGGCTATGATGGAGATAACATTGCGGTTATCTCAGGTCAATCGAATTTCGCAACATATAAAAAAATAATCAAGACTTTTCCCGATTTTGTAGTTCCAAAGCTATGTAAGTACGAGTAATTTTAAAAATTAAAATGATTATGAGACCCCTGATAAGAGAAGGTCTCATTTATTTGCCTAAAAAATAACAATATTATTTAACATAACCAAAATTTAAAACAAAGTTGATTGAAGCGGAAGGTGCGAGACTCCTGCGGGAAAAGCGAGTCGAGGGTAGACCCCACAGGCGCAAAAGCGCCGAGGAGGCTACCGGACCGCCCGCGGAAAGCGAGTGCCTGGAGCGGAAATCAACGTCTAAATTGTGCACATATAAAAAAACTGTAGGCAAAATTGATTTTTCATCGAGGTTGCCTACCCGTCTAAAGCTGACATCAAATATGATGTCAGCTTTTTTTATGGAAAATATCAAGTATTTGAAGAAGGGCGGTAAATGTAGTGAAAAAAAGCAAAGGCAATAAAAAGTTAAGCCATAGAGAAGACAGTAGCGGATGCAGCAGTATGCCAAAGAAAATGGAGAACAGAAAAAGGTCGAGAATGATAAACACTTTTAAACTGTAAATATCAAGGACTTCTTCAGCAAGTTCATGTTGCTCATTCAAGATGGCTTTTTTATTATTGGTTTCCATGCGATCACCTTAAACCTTTTACGATTATATATTGTTGATATATGAAAACCGCGGATCAATGGTTCTTCTCAGGAAGAATACGCAACCAAAATTACCAAAAAAACATAGAACTTTTACATTCAGGCAATATGTTATACTAATATAATAGTATGAAAGATTTAGAGATTTTAAATAAATATATTTCCTTAACGATATATGAAGAATGAAGAAAGGGGAGAAGAGTGTGAAAAGGAAGAAATGGTGGTTATCCATATTTGCATTGTTTGTCTTTTTACTCTCAATGCTCTCCTATTCATTAGCGAAAGATGATGGGGTAAAATGGCGGAATTTACCCAAAGATAATCTTTTAAGACAGGCTGAACTTTTTAAGGGAAATAAAGAATTGCAAAGAATATTTTTATTTCCAGAAGAGGAGTACGATGAAGGGGAAGCACTGAAAATTGCTGGAACCATTAATAAACTGCCTCATTCACTTTTGGTGAAAACAGCGGAAAGTGGTGTGAGGATCAAACTATTCGATGGCGATATAACAGAAAATCAATCCGCGGCCAAATTAAAGGGGAAAACTCCGCGTGGTTATTTGAATAAAGAAACAACTTGGGATGATGTGCCTGGTATGGGCGGATCACATACGGTATTGGTTAAAATCGGGGCGAGTGACAAAGGCAACGGGCATGGATCGGTTAATTTGGAACTGCATGAGCTGGGGCACTCCATTGATAATATAGTGTTTAATGGGATCCGTGAAGACATGGATTATTTGAAGATTTGGGGTAAGGAAGTGGATGGGCTGTTTCCTGGGATTACGTATTTTTCCAACTACCCTGAGGAATACTTTGCAGAAACGTTTGCCATGTTTTATGTGAACAATGAACAAAATCAATTGCTTAGACAAAAAGCACCCGAGACTTATAATTTTATTAAACAATTAGATTAAACATTAGGCAATAATACGTTAAAATAAGGAGAATGAAAGTAGAAAAGGTGGTTTATCATGAAGCAATATTTAGATTTATGTAAGCATGTACTCGAAAATGGAACGCAAAAAGGTGATCGTACGGGTACAGGAACGATCAGTACCTTTGGATATCAAATGAGATTCAATTTAAAAGATGGATTCCCTGTACTTACAACCAAAAAGGTTAGTTTAAAAGCGATTATCCATGAACTATTATGGTTTTTGAAGGGTGATACAAACGTTGGGTACCTTCAGGAAAACAGTGTGCGCATCTGGAATGAATGGGCGGATGAAAAGGGGGAATTAGGCCCGATTTATGGTCATCAATGGCGTTCCTGGGGAACGGCCGATGGAAGGCAAATCGATCAAATCAGTGAATTGATCGAACAAATCAAGACCAACCCAAATTCAAGAAGATTGATAGTCAGTGCTTGGAATGTTGGGGAACTGGATGAAATGGCCTTGCCGCCTTGCCATGCTTTCTTTCAATTCTATGTTGCTGATGGCAAGCTTTCATGTCAGCTATACCAACGTTCAGCGGACGTCTTCTTAGGTGTTCCTTTTAATATAGCTTCGTATGCGCTTTTAACGATGATGATCGCCCAGGTGTGTGATTTGGAAGTTGGCGAATTTGTACATACTTTCGGGGATGTCCACATCTACTCTAACCACCTTGAACAAGTGGAACTGCAGTTGACTCGTGACCCGAAACCATTGCCAATCATGAAAATCAATCCAGATGTGAAAAATATCTTTGATTTTAGCTTCGAGGACTTCGTTTTGGAAAATTACGAAGCCCATCCCCATATAAAAGGTGAGGTTAGCATATGATATCGTTGATAGTGGCTATGGATCAAAATCGTGTGATAGGTAAAAACAATAAACTGCCATGGCATTTACCAGCAGATCTGCAGTACTTTAAAAAAGTGACGATGGGCCATCCAATCGTCATGGGGCGAAAAACATTTGAATCGATCGGCAGGGTCCTGCCTGGCCGCGAAAATGTCATCGTCACCCGCAATCAGGAATTTAAAGCGGAAGGCTGCGTAGTATTACATGATATTGCACAAATCAAAATGTTCGCAGATAACCATGAAGAGGAAGTCTTCGTAATTGGCGGAGCCGAAATCTTCAAGGAAATCCTACCTTTTACCGACCGCCTGTATATTACGGAAATTCATGAAACTTTCGAAGGGGATACTTTCTTTCCCGAGATTGATGAAAATGAATGGGATGAAATCTCCTCAAAACCAGGCAGCATTGATGAAAAAAATCGATTTGCACATGATTTTATTATTCTACAAAAAAAATAAAGTGCTAATCCGATTATGGGAAATGACCATAATCGGATTTTTTTGGTATGGAACAAACAAAAGAAAGAATTTTTAGAAAAATCAATTACATTAATAACAGTAAAGTGCTATAATGATTGAATTCATCAGAAAGGAAATGAGGGATTGTTATGAATCAGACTGCATCTAAGAATAGGGGGATTCAATTGGAAGATATTCTAATTGCCTATAGAGAACTGAAAGAAATCGTTTTACATACTCCTTTACAAAAAAATCAGAGGCTCTCTGAAAAATATGATTGTAATGTTTATTTAAAACGCGAGGACTTACAACACGTACGTTCCTTTAAATTAAGAGGGGCTTACTATAAAATGAAAAGCCTGACCGAGGAAGAGACGAAGAACGGAGTCGTTTGTGCCAGTGCAGGAAACCATGCACAGGGTGTTGCTTTTTCCTGCAGCCAATTGGGCATTCACGGGAAAATTTATATGCCTGCTACAACTCCAAGGCAAAAAGTCGATCAAGTTCAGCTATTCGGCAGGGATAATGTGGAGATCATCCTAATCGGGGATACATTCGACGATGCATTTGCCATGGCGATGGAATGCTGTGAAAAAGAAGAGCGTTCCTTTATCCATCCATTTGACGATGAAAAGGTAATCGCCGGGCAAGGTACAACGGCTGTAGAAATCCTGAACGATTGTGAAGATGGAATCGATTATGTATTTGCCGCTATGGGCGGCGGCGGGTTAATGGCCGGAGTATCGAGTTATTTCAAATCGGTTTCCCCAAATACGAAATGCATTGGAGTTGAGCCGCAAGGTGCTGCTTCGATGGAATACTCCTTCAATGAAGGGAAAGTTTCTGAACTCGAAAAAATAGATACATTCGTTGACGGAGCAGCCGTCAAGTGTGTGGGACAGTTGACATATCAGCTTTGTAAGGAAAACCTGGAAGATATCGTTGTCGTACCTTCAGGCCAAATCTGTACAACGATTCTCGATTTGTATAATCAGCATGCGATTGTCGCTGAACCTGCAGGTGCTATATCTGTTGCCGCGTTGGATTCATATAAAGAACAAATCAAAGGAAAAACGGTTGTTTGCATGGTCAGCGGAGGGAATAACGACATTGGGCGCATGCAGGAAATTAAAGAGAAATCCTTATTATATGAAGGGCTGCTTTATTATTTTATCGTGAATTTCCCACAACGTGCTGGCGCTTTAAGGGAATTCCTTGATGAGGTGTTGGGACCGAATGATGATATAAGCCGTTTTGAATATACGAAGAAAAATAATAAAGAAAGCGGGCCGGCCCTGGTTGGTATTGAGCTAAAAGATAAAAATGATTATGAAGGGCTCATTCAAAGGATGAACAAGAAAGGATTCTCTTTCGTAGAGGTCAATAAAGACAGTAATTTATTTCACTTGTTGATTTAAACATGGAAAAAATGTTAAATTAGGATAGAATAATACCTATGTTTTTACATTTTATTCTGCCGGCCCAGTCGTATATGGGCATACTGTCGATAATTGTTACCATTCTATGACGAATTGCCAGTTCCCTTTCAATTGGTTGGAAATGGTATTATAATCGGAGTAGGTCTAATTACAACACCAAAGGGGATGTATCCATGTCGAACATTGGAGTACCTGGTCTAATTCTCATCTTAATTTTGGCATTAATTATCTTTGGTCCGAAGAAACTTCCAGAAATTGGCCGTGCATTTGGACAAACGCTTCGTGAGTTTAAAAAATCCACAAGTGATTTAACAAAAGGTGATTATGAAGAAGATAAGAAGCTACAACAAAAAAATCATGAATGATTGAATGCTGGGCGTAAGATGGAATCGTCTTGCGCCTTTACGCTGTAACAAAGATACGGATTTTCAGATGAAGGCGTGATCAACTTTGGAAGATAAGGAATTAAATATCATCGATCATCTCGATGAATTGAGAAAACGGCTCATCATTACAGCTGTTGCTTTTGTCATCTTTTTTATCGCCAGCTTTATTTATGTTGAGGAGATTTATAATTGGTTCGTGAAAGATCTCGATTTTGACCTGATGGTATTGGGACCGAGTGATATTATCTGGATTTACTTCATGCTTGCAGGTGTCGTAGCCATTGCTGCAACGATACCGGTAATTGCCCTGCAAATCTGGTTATTCGTTAAACCCGCTTTGATGCCAAATGAAGTGAGGGCGACCCTTGCCTATATTCCAGCACTTTTCCTGCTTTTTATCGGAGGGCTTGCTTTCGGTTATTTTGTCATCTTCCCGACCATTCTTCAATTTTTGATTGAATTGGGTGATGGGATGTTCATAACCAGTTTTACAGCTGATAAGTACTTTTCATTCGTATTTAATATGACGATACCTTTTGCTGTTTTATTCGAGCTTCCTGTCGTTACCATGTTTTTGACCTCCCTTGGCATAATAAATCCTTATGTGCTTCAAAAATTAAGGAAGTATGCATACTTTGTACTGGTTGTCATAGCGATATCGATTACGCCGCCTGACTTTATGTCAGACTTTATGGTGATGGTTCCATTGCTGTTATTATACGAAATCAGCATTTCTTTATCTAAAGTCGTCTATAAACGAAGGGTGAGACGTGAAAGCTTGCGGGAAGACACCTACGAGGAAGGTTTATAAGAAGAAGCCCATAATGGCATTTTGCCCTTATGGGTCTTTTTTTTATGATTATCAATCTGATTTCTCTGTTTTTTTACACATTTGAATATTTATACTTTTGGATTTATTGTGTATAATATAAGCAATCGGTGAAAAATGAGGATTGATATTTTGATGTTCAAATGCTTGGAATTCAAAGATTGTTTTGGACATAAGGTCACCATTTCAGAAATACCTGTCTTACTGCCTAGTGATCCGAATTTTTTTATGTTGACCGCGCGTTTGGAAATATTTGTTAAGAAGGTTTTTGCCAATAAAGATCATAAAGAAAATTACTCATTTAAGCATTATTTAGCATCCGTACTCAAATGGCCCGTTTATAACAAGCTTTTTTTTGGAAGTTTACTCAATAATGCTTAATGCGGATTGTTCCATAGCTAACATCTCCGTTAAAAGAGATGACACGAATGCCAAGAAGTTACGAATAAATCGGCATGTGTTCAGGTTGGCTCATGGAACGGTCTTTTTTTGTGTAATCATTTCAAAAGATAGGTATCACTTCAGTCGAAAAATGAAACCTTTGGTTTGAATGCTTACCTTGAATAGGTATAATACAATAGATATGTTAATTTAGGGATGTGTAATGATGAATAAAGTAAAGATAGTAACAGACTCGACAGTAGATATGACACCAGAAGAACTGGAATTTTATGATATTACAATGGTCCCTTTATCGATCTTTATAGATGGGGAGACTTTTTTGGATAAGGTTGAAATCGAACAAGAAGAATTCCTGAAAAGGATGAACCAGTCAAAAGAATTGCCAAAAAGCTCACAACCGGCCGTAGGTACCTTTGTGGAGGTATATGATGAACTTGGAAAAGACGGCAGCGAGATTATTTCCATACATATGACAGGTGGCATGAGCGGTACAGTTCGCTCAGCGGAAAGCGCAGCTAGCATGTCTGAAACGAAGGTTACCGTTCTTGACTCGAAATTCATTTCAAAAGCGATGTCATTTCAGGTGATCGAGGCAGCGAAGATGGCGAAGGAAGGGAAATCCGTAGCAGAGATAATTGAACGATTGGAACATATTAAAAAACAGTCAAGTTTAATCATTGTCATAGAAACACTTGATAACCTTGTTAAGGGTGGAAGGATTGGCAAAGTTTCTGCTTTTATCGGTTCATTGCTGCACATAAAGCCGATTGCAATTCTTGACGATGGTGTACTGAACCCTGTATCCAAAGCCAGGAGCCAGTCACAGGTCGTGAAGTTCATCATCAAGAAGTTCAAAGAAGATACTCAAGGCAAAAAGATTAGAGGCATCGGTTTTGTACATGCGAATGGCCTTGAAATAGCGGATAAGGTCCGCCAGGCCATTGCAGACTTAACAGGATATCAAGACATAAAGATAGAAGCAACGACTGCCGTTGTCAGTACCCATACAGGTGAAGGCGCCATGGCGATCATGTATTATTGGGACTGATAATGATATACCATATGAAACAGCGTTTGGCGGCGGTTTTGTCACTTTTACAAATGTCTTTAATTCGTAGAAATAGTTGCTGTCCTCATTCCGGATGGTCTGTTAGAATAAATGAAGTAACAGAATATTTTATACATAAAGGACGGGGTAGGGATGAGAAAGCTGCAATTGCTTATGGCAGCTATGGGAGCATCAATTTTATTGCTGTTGACAGCATGCGGTTCCAATGGTGTACCTGATGCCAAAAATTGGGACCTTGAAGATTTCAGCTATATCGATCAGGAGGGGAAGCCTTTCTCAAAAAGCGATCTTAAAGGAAAGGTTTGGGTAGCGGATTTTATATTCACGAGCTGTGAGACGGTCTGTCTCCCCATGACTTCGAATATGACGAAGCTGCAGCAGCAATTGAAGGATGAAGGGATTAAGGATGTAGAGTTCGTTTCATTTTCCGTGGATCCGGAAATTGACAAACCTGATGTTTTAAAAAAGTTTGGTGACCAATTTAATGTGGATTACGGCAACTGGCACTTTCTGACCGGTTATGGACAGGAAGAAATCGAGCAGTTTGCATTGGATAACTTTAAAACGATCGTCAAAAAACCAGAAGCGGAAGATCAGGTGATTCATGGGACCAGTTTTTTTCTGATTGATCAAGAAGGAAAGATCATCATGGATTATACAGGTCTGCAGGATATTCCGTTTGATGAAATCATTAAGCATATTAAAATTTTACAGAATTATTGAACAGGTTAAATGACCTGTTCTTTCTGTTTTCATCCATCTTTATTATCGAGCTTTATCGATGGTGAAAATGAGCAATAAGATTTAGAAGAAACAGCGGTAGTGAAGAATGATTTTACATGCTAAGTAACATGCTAATTTTTATAGGACTAGCTTTAATTCACAGCATTTTTCATATTGTATAGTAAGGAATGCTCAATTCTGGAAGTACAATGAAGGTATATTGTTTGCAATCTTTCGTTTTCTGCATGATATAATATATGGGTAGGAAGGTGAGGGTCATGAGGAACAAAATCACCTGTCTTTTCATATGCCTAGTTTGGATTTCAGGCTGCAGTCAAAATGAAACAGCCTCAAATCAGCCATCTGTTCAGCAGAAAAGCATAGTTGAGCTGAGTAAAAAGGAAACCATTCCTGCCAGCTTTTTTCCGGACCCTGTGAAAATCGTGTCAATTGGCGACTCCTTGACTCAAGGTGTCGGTGATAGTAAAGATAATGGCGGGTATCTGCCTTATTTACAAAATAAGCTGGAAAAAGAACCATCGATTACTTCCGTTGAGATGATTAATCATGGCATACGTGGAAATAGGACCGACCAACTATTGAAAAGACTGGATAAGACTAGGATTAAAGAAGACATAAAGCAAGCTGACTCGATTGTCGTCACAATCGGTGGAAATGATATCATGAAGGTCTTTAAACAGAATTTCTCCGACCTGGAACTGAATCAGTTTGATTCGGCAAAAATAGGGTATGAAAAAAGATTAAGGCAGATACTTGATAAGGTTCGTTCTGAAAATGATTCTGCGCAAATATATCTTGTAGGCGTCTATAATCCATTTTCCAAATGGTTCGGAGATTTTTATGAACTTGATATGATCATGAATGATTGGAATGAAAGTGGAAAAGAGATCATTGAAGAATATGATTCAGCCTATTTTATTGAAATAGCAGACATTTTCGAGAATTCCGAAGAAGATTTGCTTTATGCCGAGGATTATTTTCACCCAAATGACCGCGGATATGAATTAATCGCGACAAGAATCTATAATGATATGGATATAACCACTATCGGAAAGGACACATTGGAAGCGAGTGCCAAAGGAGATGATGACCAAGAATGACAAATGTCAAATGGAAGACTTTGTTTATTTCCCTATTAGCCTTAAACATCCTGGTCATCCTGTTTGTAACGATTTTAGTTAATCTGCCGACTAAAGATAAAGAGCTGATACCCAAAGTAAGCCACGAAGAAGATATCCAATTTCAAATTCACACGAATCGGGAAGATTTGACAAGGTTAATCAACCAGTATCTGGATAAAGAGGGCTTGACGGGATCCATTCACTATGAAGTGTATTTAACGGATGAGGTGGAGCTATACGGAACAATGCCATTTTTCAACCGTGAAGTGGAAATGAAATTGACTTTTGAACCAATTGCCCAAAAGAATGGGGATTTGATTCTTAAGCAAAAATCAATTGCAGTCGGTAAAATGAACCTTCCTGTTTCATATGTAATGAATTTAATTAATGAGCGATATAATATGCCTGAATGGGTTAGCATAAGTCCCAATGACGAAAGTATTTATGTGTCATTACAGGATATGGAACTGAAAAGCGATATAAGGGTGAAGGCGAATGAATTCGATCTGGAAAATGATGACATTTCATTTTTATTGACCATCCCATCATCATTACAGTGATCGTGAATAAATGGATAAAAAACCAGGATCGATGCATCCTGGTTTTTTATCCATTTATGGGGAGAGCGTTAGGGTTTCTAGTGAGGATGATTCCCGATTCGATCCGATTATATAAATGGTTGAGGAAGTATTTTCTTGAAATGCCTTGTTTGGCAAAGGGAGTGCGATTTCTTTTGTTCCAGCTTTCCTCACTTCGAAGTCAACTATCATGGGATGAATAGTGAGATATTCGCTTGCTTTCCTGAAATGGATTTGATCAAAGACGACATCTCCGCCTTTGACCGCAATGTCCACCGAGAGTAAATCATGTGAAAGCTGGATGAATCGGACCTTTGCTTCATTTGGAGGAACAGATGGGTTATCCTCGAAAGGTAACATTTTCAACGTTTCGTTAGCCACGGTAGGTGCTAGGGCAATGGTATAGGAAGCTCCGATTTCAAGAGCCACTTTACAGCTTAATAGAGGTGAGGTGTTTTGCCCGCTGCGGTATATATCCAATTTGTACTTGCCAGGGGGCAGTGGTAAATAACCATTGCTCTCTTTATATGAGAAATTTTTGAGGATACGCATTTCATTTACATGAACATCAAATGGGTGAGCTGTTGGGACAGCATGTAAGAAGCGGACTTGTGCAGGCAGTAGGACAGTTATTTGTCCATTTCTGTATGTTGAATTTTCGAGACTTTTCAAATGTTTATGGTAATAATAATCATGCAATTGCGGATCGCTGTTTTTATAAGACGATAGTAAATCATATGTTTCCGATTTTTGTGGATATGATTGTTTATCGCTCATTTCCAACACCTCTCATTTTTCCATCATGTTTTTAACATATGTAATCATGCTTGGGCGTGTGTCTCCTTTCTAAAAAGAAAGGTAACATTTTCGTGAAATGCTCTCGGCATATTATTTTACAGGGGTATATAAAAACGTTAAAATGCATTCAATGGATGGTTTGTAAAAAAGGAGGATTTTCATTTGACAAAGCAATTAGAGAAAGCAACATTCGCAGGTGGATGTTTCTGGTGCATGGTGAAACCGTTCGATGAACAGCCTGGCATCGAATCCGTGATCTCCGGCTATACAGGCGGGACTACGGAAAATCCCACATACAAAGAGGTTTGTTCTGAAACCACGGGACATTATGAAGCTGTTCAGATCACCTTTGATCCAAACGTATATCCATATGAGAAGATAATTGAGTTATTTTGGCAGCAAATTGATCCGACAGATCCTGGCGGGCAATTTTATGACCGGGGAAGTTCTTATCAAACGGCCATTTTTTATCATGACGAAAACCAACGTGAAATTGCAGAAGCATCCAAAGCTAAGCTGCAGGAGAGCGGGAAATTTTCCGGACCGATCGTAACCCCGATTATACCGGCCAAAACGTTTTATCCAGCCGAGACATACCACCAGCATTACTATAAAAAGCAACCTGAACATTATGAAAGATATTCGATTGGCTCAGGACGCAAAGCATTTATACAACATCACTGGGGGGAAAAAAATGAAAAGTAAAGAAGAATTAAAAAAGAAACTCACTCCGATTCAATATGAAGTCACGCAAAATAATGGAACGGAACCAGCCTTTAATAATGAATATTGGAATTTGAAGGAGGAAGGATTATATGTGGATATCGTTTCAGGTGATCCTCTTTTCACTTCAAAGGAAAAGTTCGATTCAGGCTGCGGTTGGCCAAGCTTCACTAAACCGCTTAAAGAAGAGGAAGTGGTGGAAAACCTCGATACGAGTTATGGTATGAGAAGGATCGAGGTCCGCTCAAAAACTGCCGATTCTCATCTGGGACATGTTTTCAATGACGGACCGGGACCGTCAGGATTACGCTATTGCATCAATTCTGCATCATTAAGGTTCATCCCGCTCCAAGATCTTGAAAAAGAGGGTTACGGGGAGTATAAAAAGCTTTTTGATTGATTGGAAAACCCCCTATCAGATTATGATAGGGGGTTATTTATTGAGTAATATTCAATCTGTGATGATTGACGCGATCCGGACATATGGAATGTCGGTCAGGTCCATTGCTTTAGTCCTGCCAGTCACCTCAAAACGGACAGTATGTGAACCGGGGCGAAGCCCATTAGTGACAAATAAATATCTTTCACGGGCAAATGGCCACCATGTATTCAAAGTCGTGATTTCATTTCCGTCGATCCATACATTCACTTCCCCGCCATCAGGACTTCTAAGCAGTTTCACACCAAGCATACTCCCTTTGAAGGTATATTGAATCACACTGCCCTTTTCACTACTAGTGAAATAGCCGCCCATTGGCCGGAAACCGCTCATTTTTTCATAGTGGTCAATTTCCGATAATTCAAAACCGGAACGGGCATGCAGCTTAGTTGGAAGACCAGCTACAGCCTTCTCTTGTTTGATGTTATCCAGGAACCGTTCATAAATGGCATCGGCATATAATTTATACCCCAGCCCATTTGGATGTACCAAATCTTTGGTCAGCTGTTTTTCCGTATATCCTGAATTTTTGAATATTGGTCGCATATCCACATTTGTAGCACCATAATGTTTGGATAAAAGTCCGATGGCTGACGCAAATTCCTCATATTTCAAGGAACTCTCTGTTATTGTGAATAACTCAGCATTAGGGTGGAGCCGTTTTGCCTTTCTCATTAACGCTTCATATGTCATGGTAAAATCATCGACATTCATATATTTACGGTCATTTTCACCAAAAACGAAGAAAATCAGATCTTTATGATCATGCTTCCTTCTTTGGGAAAGCTTGAATAGGCCCTCAAAAGCAGTTGATCCGCTTTGGACCACGTAGTCACCGTGTAAAGGAATATCATTGGCATCATTCATCTTATTTTCTAGCTGTTTGAACCATGTTAGATTAGGTTTTTCAGCTCCCGATCCTCTTCCGATACTGTCACCAATGACGAGATACTGAATGGGCTGGCCTGATTGGAATTTTTGATAAACATTTATCGAATCATCCGATCCATATGTTTTAGGAACTTTTTGAAGGATATAGCTGATTAGAAGGATCGTGGCGATTGCAGCGAAAGGGATGAAGGATTTTGCGTTCGTTTTCAATTATGTTCCCCCGTATTGCCTTTTATGTATCCATGTAGGTATGAGATAGCTTAAAGAGGCTAAGAATTGTTTTTTCCTTATTATATCCCAATTTTAAAGTAACACAATAAATTTGTGACAATTTTCATGGTTACTCGTGGGATTTCAGCCATTGAATGAATAACGTTTAAGATGGTGTTGATTGAAGTTTTTTCTTAAATCCAGAAAAATAGGCAAATGCACAGACCAAGGCGGGCGTATCGACATATGGTAAGGTGTAAAGAGAAAACAGAATTCTAAAAGGAGTGAAACTTAATGTACGGATATGGTGGAAATGTTGCAGGACCAGGGTACGGTTATGGTGGCGGTGGATACGGCGGCGGTAGCTGCGGATTTGGATCAGGCTTCGCTTTAATCGTTGTCTTGTTCATTCTATTGATTATCATCGGTGCTTCATTCTGCTGCTAATTCAATAACCCAAAGACCAGTTGATAAAGCTGGTCTTTTCTTTATGTAAGGAAATTGGTGGTTTGACGGTGGACCTTTCTGATTCCATGGTTGTTGACTGAATCGTCATGGATAAATCCAGGTGATCATGGGACAGGCGATACACAGCCATTCCTTTTTTAAATCCTGATTTCTGCGCATCGGGAATGACGTAAGAATTCAAAGAAACTAGCTCGGTGAATGACATACGATAAGGGACTTAGTTTTCTTTGTAAACCATTTCTGCTAAAATTACGACAGAATGTAATTAATTTAGGGGGATAAAGATATGAAACCTTCCCGTTTACAAGCAGGGGATGAAATTCGCGTAATTGCTCCTTCAAGAAGCTTGGCGATTGTTAAAGGGGAACAACGCAGATTGGCAGAAGAAAGATTGACTGAGCTTGGTTTTAAAGTGACATATGGTAAAACGGTTTTGTTCCATGATGACTTTTTCTCGAATTCGATCGAAGACCGGATCGAAGATTTGCATGATGCGTTCAGGGATCCGAATGTTAAGGGAATTTTTACAGCCATCGGGGGGTATAACGCTAACCAATTGTTACGGTATATCGACTATGATTTGATTAAGGAAAATCCAAAAGTGTTGATGGGGTATAGTGATATAACCGCAATTTTATTGGCCATTTATAATAAAACAGGCTTAACTACATATTCAGGTCCTCATTTCTCGACGTTCGGGATGAAGGCTGGTCTGGAATATACGATGGAATATTTTAAAAAGGCCGTAATTGAAAGTGAAGGCTTTTATCTTGAACCAAGTGAAACGTGGAGTGATGATTCTTGGCATTTGGAACAGGATGACCGAACCTTCCACCCGAATGCTGGATACATGGTCATTCAGGAAGGTGAAGTTGCCGGGACAATCATTGGGGGAAATCTTTGTACACTCAATCTATTACAAGGTACAGAGTACATGCCATCTTTAAAGGACAGTATCCTTTTCATAGAAGATGACGAAGAAAGCCATCCATTCAGTTTTGACCGGGATTTACAATCCTTGCTCCATCAGCCAGGTGCAAGAGGGATTAAAGGAATCGTCATCGGCCGTTTCCAAAAGGATTCAGGAATGACTGAATATGCTTTGCAGGAAATCATCGCCGCCAAAAAGGAGATAAATGACATACCCGTGATCGCTAATGCCAACTTTGGTCATGTTCATCCTTTTGTAACTGTACCGGTTGGTTCAAAAGCAGTAATGAAGGTGAAGAACGGAAAAGCGACGATCCAGATACATCCATGAACAGTTTGAAGACGCCGTTCAAAAAATGGACGGTGTTTTAATCTGTTGGGGTTTGTATGAATATGGTTTGCATTATGGTGTATATTAGGAGTCTTTCCTCTTGTCAGCCCTGGAAATTGTCCTATTTTACAAGCATTATTAGGGAATATGAGTCTAATAGTTCAAATTCTTTATTTTTCTGATATAATACTAAGAGATTTAAAATAGAAAAGGTGATTATGTGTTATTAACAATTCCAGCATCCATTCGTTTAGAAGGGGCTTTGGCCGAGTATAATAAAAAAGGCCGTGTGAGCCATACATGTTCCGTTTGTAACGAAGACACTTCTAACGGGGATGCAAGTAACTTGAACTACTATAAGTTAGGAACTAAAAAAGTTTGTCATTCCTGCATGAAAAATGTTTTGCGTCATCCGTCTTTAAAAGAGTATGAATATGTACATACTTCAAATATCGATAAAACGGCTTTTTATAAAAATGTGTTGGCTGTTTTAAAGGATGAAAGTTTTTTGGAATCCATTCGTGAAGAAAAACTAAATAGCGTATTGTAAGAAAAAAGTGTATCTCTCGCGGATACACTTTTTTTGTCGCCATTTTTGGACAATCATCCATGAAACCAAGAAATTATCCGTATACATGCTTAGGCCAATTTCCTTAGCAAGATTGCCTTCATCTGGACATACACTTTACTATATGGCATTTGTTTTTAAAGAGAAGGAGTGTGTGGGCTTATGGAGCAGTCTTCATTGATCAAACCGGTCCTGGGAGGAGCCTACCCGACTATCAGTCATGGTCAGGGAGTGTTTTTATACGATAAAAATGGAAAGGATTACCTCGATGCTTCTTCCGGTGCAGTTACAGCCAATATTGGCCATGGAGTCCAGGAAATCATTGAGGCGATGGTAAAACAGGCTAAACAGGTTTCATTTGTGTATCGTTCCCAATTTACCAGCGATGCTGCAGAGAAACTCGCCGGGAAAATTGCAGAATTGACCAAAGGGGAACTGACATACAGCTTTTTTGTAAACAGCGGTTCCGAGGCGACTGAAACGGCATTGAAAATTGCCATTCAGCATTGGCAGGAAAAAGGGAAGCCAAAGAAACAGAAAATCATATCGAGATGGATGAGCTACCATGGCATCACGATGGGAGCTCTTTCAATGTCTGGACATCCGATTCGCCGGGAACGCTTTACTCCTTTGCTTGAATCATATCCTTCTGTATCTCCTCCATATTGTTACCGATGTCCACTTCAACTTGACCAACATACTTGCGGAATGGCCTGTGCTTCGGAATTGGAAGCTTCAATCCGGCGCATTGGCAGTGAAAATATAGCGGCGTTCATTGCAGAACCTGTTATCGGCGCAGCCGGAGGGGCCATTGTTCCTCCTGACGGTTATTTTCAAAAACTCAAGAAAATCTGCGAAGAGAATGATATTTTATTCATTGCGGATGAAGTAATGACCGGATTTGGACGTACCGGTAAGATGCTTGCTTCCGAATATTGGGATGTGGAACCTGATATCGTGACATTAGGTAAAGGTATGAGTGGGGGTTATACCCCAATAGCGGCAGCAGTAATGACCAAAAACGTGATGGAACCCATAATGAAAGGCTCGAAGTCAATTATAGGAGGTCATACTTTAAGTGCGAATCCATTATCGTGTGCGGTATCTTTGGCGGTTTTAGAATATGTCGAAAGGAATGAACTTGTCGAAAAATCAGCCGACAGGGGGAATTACCTGATTAGGGGTCTGAAAAAGTTGGCGGGGAAGTATTCCTTTATCGGTGATATACGCGGGAGAGGTTTATTGATTGGCATCGAATTTGTCCTGGATAAAGCAACGAAGGCCCCATTTCCGAAGGACGCAGATGTGACCAATCAAATCATTGAATTGGCAATGAGGAACGGAATCCTTCTTTATCCCGCAGCTGCAGGCCTTGACGGTGTAACCGGGGCAGCGCTCATCATCTCCCCGCCGCTAACGATATCGGAAGAGGAGTGTGCTGAATTGTTAATGAGGGTCGATATAACCTTTGGACAATTTAATGATTCGATAGGTAAACGATCATCACAACAAGGAAGTGAGTCATAGTGGTGGAAAATACATTCCAGAAGATTTGTCGTTTGGAAGATGTCCGCCATCACTTTAAAGATAAACAGTCCATCCTATTTGGGGGATTCGGTGGCATAGGGACGCCTCCGGGATTGATCAATATGATTTTGGAATCAGGTATTAAGGATTTAACCTTGATTGGGAACGATACAGGTTTCCCAGATATCGGAATCGGGAAACTGGTCACCCAGCGCCGAGCGAAAAAAGTCATCGTTTCCCATATCGGTTCCAATCCCAATGCAGGACTATTAATGAACAATGGTGAACTCGAAGTGGAGTTCTGTCCGCAAGGGACACTTGTCGAACGCATCCGGGCCGGAGGGATGGGACTCGGCGGAATATTGACCGATATTGGAATGGAAGCCGATATCGTCAGGGAAGGCAAGCAAACCGTAAAGCTAGGTAAGAAAAATTATCTGGTGGAATCGGCATTAACTGCAGATATCGCCATTGTTTACGCAGAAATGGCAGATCCTTATGGAAATCTTCTATTCGATAAAAGTGCCAGGAATACGAATCCAATCGTTGCTGCGGCCGGACAGATCACTATAGTCGAAGTCAGGCAAATCGTTCCGCTGGGCACTTTGGATCCAGAGAACATCATTGTACCGGGTGCCTTTGTGGATTATATCATTCCATCAAAAGGAGTCGATTGGAAATGGGTTTGGGAACAGGGGATAGAAACAGAATAGCGAAACGGGCAGCAGCAGAAATAAGCGATGGGATGCTGGTCAATTTAGGAATTGGCATTCCATCACTTGTACCGAATCATCTTTGGGATGATCATAAAGTTATGTTTCATGCAGAAAATGGCCTTGTGGGAATGGGCAGTACTCCTGAAACGGGGAAGGAAGATGCGCATCTTTGCAATGCTGGGGGATTGCCGATCACCATTAGAGCCGGGGCTTCTTACTGCGACAGTACTGTTGCATTTGGAATGATACGTCGCGGCAGGGTGGATATCACGATTCTAGGAGCCCTTCAAGTAAGTCAAGCGGGGGATCTCGCTAATTGGATTGTTCCGGGAAAGCGGGTGCCAGGCATGGGCGGTGCAATGGAACTGGCTGCAAAGGCAAAAAAGGTCATTGTCTTGATGGAACATAACGATAAAGCGGGCATGTCTAAATTAGTCAAAACATGTACGTTGCCGTTAACAGCCCAGAAATGCGTACATATGATCATCACCGAATTAGGCGTGTTTTCCGTAACTTCGGAGGGCCTCCTATTAACTGATGTATTTGATACGTCCAGCATTGAGGAAATCAGGAATCGGACCGAAGCCTCGTTTACCGTCTCTGAAAACATCCACAAATTAAAAGAATGAGAGAGGAGAATGGATATGTATGAGGAAAAAATAAGAACATGGCTGAATGAACATCGGATGAATGGGGTTCAGCTTTTGCAAAAACTGGTTCAGGAACCGAGCAAAAGGGGCCAAGAAGGAAGTGCACAAGCAATAGTGGTCGAGAAGTGCAGACAACTTGGTCTGGAAATAGACCTTTGGGAAATCGGGGATGAACAATTAAGAAAACATCCCCATTTTTATTGCGACCGCAGGGATTTTAAAGGAAATCCGAACCTTGTGGCCATTAAAAGAGGAACAGGCAAGGGAAAATCCCTTATTTTAAACGGACATATTGATGTAGTTCCTGAAGGAGATCATGCAGCTTGGCACGATGAACCCTATAGCGGCAAGTTGATGGACGGGAAAGTTTTCGGGCGGGGAACGACGGATATGAAAGGCGGCAATGTATCTTTATTGCTGGCCATTGAAGCGATCGTCGAATCTGGAATCCAGTTGAAGGGGGATTTGATATTTCAGAGTGTGATTGAAGAGGAAAGCGGTGGTGCCGGCACACTTGCGGCAGTCATACGCGGGTATAAAGCTGATGGTGCAATCATTCCGGAACCTACAAATATGAAACTATTCCCATTACAGCAGGGTTCGATGTGGTTTCGGCTGAGAATAAAAGGCAAGTCTGCACATGGAGGCACTAGGTATGAAGGAGTCAGTGCAATTGATAAAGCGGTTGTTGTAATGAAAGAAATCAAGATGCTTGAACAAGAACGGAATGAGTCACTCCGTCATTCACTCTATAAAAATGTCCCTATCCCCATTCCAATCAATATTGGTAGCATTCAAAGCGGGAATTGGCCTTCCTCCGTGCCGGATACAGCCGTCCTGGAAGGAAGATTCGGCATCGCCCCTACAGAAACCATGGAAGAGGCACAAAAATCGCTGAAGGAGCGAATAGATGCTTTAAACGAGAGTGATGCATGGTTCAAAGAAAGACCTATTGAATTAGAATGGTTTGGGGCCAGATGGTTGCCTGGCAATCTCGAAATCAATCACCCGCTCATGAAGACAATTGGCACATGCTATGAAAAAGTGGTCGGGGAAGAACCGCTTGTCGAAGCTTCCCCATGGGCGACGGATGGAGGGTATCTTTCATCGGTTGGTTCTACCCCCGTCGTTGTGTTTGGACCAGGGGAAACGAAGATGGCCCATGATTCGAACGAATATATAGAGGTGGATAAAATGATGGAAGTTGCGGAAATCATCGCATTGACCATTATTGAATGGTGTGGGGTGGACCAGGAATAATCATTTTTCCCAAGGTCTGATCCCAGGAAGGGTCAGGCCTTTCGCAACAATTTTCGAAGATGTGAAAGGAGCGGGACAAATGGAGGCTGGAATCATCGAAAAAAGAATTCAAAAGCCAATGTGCACCATACATATTACGATCGATCATTTTAATAAGCGAATCAGGGTTGATGATTATCTAGGGCACTTTCAAGAATGCGTGGAGGAATCTTTGAAGGTGGCTAAAAGCATATCAGCAGAAAAAATCATCTTCAAGTCCCGTAAGGAAAACGTTATGGCATTGCTTGCTCAGGGCTTTCTATATGAAGGAAGCATCGATAAATTCTTTTTGGGAAGCGATTGTTTCTTCCTTGTTAAATATAACAGGAATGAAAGGCGCAACAGTGCTGAATGGGAAAGGGAAGATCAAATCCTTACCGATGTTCAGAGGCTGCCGATTAAATCCGGGCTGGATGAACCGCCGTCAGCCTATCAACGACGTAAAGCTGAAGTGGCAGATGCACTTCAGCTGGCCCAACTGTATGGGAAGGTTTTCGAAGTGTATCCCACACCGATGAATGATCCGTTATATGTGAAAAAGTGCATGGAAATGGGAACGGTTTTTTATATTTATGTCCATGAAGAGAGGATCGTCAGTGCTGCTTCCGCAGAAATTAATTCCTTTTACCATAATGCAGAAATCACTGATTGTGCGACATTGCCGGAACATCGGCAGTACGGCTTGATGAAACACTTGATTTCCGCGCTTGAAGACTATCTTATTTCACACGGCATTTATTGTATCTATTCGATTGCCCGGTCGCTCTCGTTCGGCATGAATGCTGCATTGCATCAGCATGGATACTCGTACCGCGGACGTTTGGCCAATAATTGTTATATCTTTGATAAACTGGAAGATATGAATCTTTGGGTGAAAAACTTTAGTTAGATGCTCATTTTTAGGCGGTTCATGACAAGTTTTTGGCATTTCCTCATATACATCTAGCAAGAAGGTATTGAGGAGGGATAGCTTGCCTAGTGAATTTTTTAATACAAGTGAAGTGTTGGAAGCGATATTAGAAACCATTGATGAAGGCATTCATGTGATAGATCCAAAAGGACTGACCATCTTTTATAACGGAGTGGCCGCCAATCTTGATGGGATGAAAAGAAGTGAAGTACTCGGGAAACCGTTGCTTGAAGCGTTCCCTTCTTTGAATCACAAATCATCGACGTTACTCCGGGTCATTAAATCTGAAAAACCAATCTATAACTATAGTCAATCGTATGTAAATGCTCATGGGCGTATCATTGAGACGCTAAATACTACCCTACCCATATATGTAGATGGGTTTATGATAGGTGCAATAGAAATCGCAAAGGATTATTCAAGCTTGAAGCAATTATCGGAAAGGTTAGCTGATCTGGAAAGCTCGCTCAAGACAATCAAAAGTCCTCAAAGGAAAACGACTGGGAACGGCGGATTGTATTCTTTCACTGAAATCCTGACAAGTGATAAGGGGTTTAAAGGTTTGATATCCCAAGGTAAAAAGGCTGCCCGCTCCACCTCATCGGTATTGGTTTATGGGGAAAGCGGTGTAGGAAAAGAGCTTTTTGTTCAAAGCATCCACCAGGAATCGAGCCGCAGTAAAGAACCTTTCATCGCGCAAAATTGTGCGGCCCTACCAGAAAGTTTATTGGAATCGCTTCTATTCGGTACGGCAAAAGGAAGCTACACTGGTGCTGTGGAGCGACAGGGATTGTTTGAATTGGCCAACGGCGGTACCTTGTTTTTGGATGAATTGCAATCAATGCCGATTGACTTGCAGGCAAAGCTTCTGCGCGTGCTTGAAGATGGGTTCATCAGGAGGATTGGTGGCACAAAAAGTGTACAGGTGAATGTCAGGATCATGGCAGCGATGAATATTGATCCGAAAAAGGCCGTATCGGAAAACAGGCTAAGGCCGGATTTATTTTACCGATTGAACGTATTGAGCTACGAGCTGCCTCCGCTAAGGGAGCGGATTGATGATATAGAGCTTCTTTCTGAACATTTCATATCAATATTTAACAGTAAATTAGGACTGTCCATAAAAGGCATGGATGAGAAGACAAAGGATTTTTTTCGGAAATATCACTGGCCTGGAAATGTAAGGGAACTTAAACATACGATAGAATTCATGATGAACCATACGGAAAATGATGTTATGAATCTTGAAGATTTGCCCCAGTTTTTAAAGAAGCGCAACCCATCCGAAAAAATACTTCCGCTTCGTGAGGCCATGATTGAGATGGAAACAAAATTGATTACCGAGGCCCTTCTTCAAACGAACGGTAACGTTTTCCAAGCATCGAAGCTATTGCAAATTCCAAGACAGACCTTGCAATATAAAATAAAAAAACATATTTGATGGAAAAAATCCGGATGCAGCATGCAGTCCGGTTTTTTTTGGGGGGCATTCGAATTTTTGGGTCATTTTGGCACCCTTCTTGCATTTAATACTACTATCATAACTCAGGAGGTATAACCATGTTATTTGACTTATATAAGCCAGATCGCAATTGGAAAGATATAGAGCTATGGAAAGATGTAACCGAAGAACAATGGAACAACTGGCTGTGGCAGCTTACAAATACGATCCGAACAGTTGATGATTTGAAAAAAGTGATAAACCTGACTCCGGATGAAGAGGAAGGTGTGAGGATTTCCACAAAAACCATTCCATTGAATATCACCCCATACTATGCTT
The DNA here is from genome assembly GCF_001054655.1 of Bacillus sp. 220_BSPC. Lineage (NCBI taxonomy): Bacteria > Bacillati > Bacillota > Bacilli > Caryophanales > Bacillaceae > Bacillus > Bacillus sp. 220_BSPC. The sequence goes on along the minus strand of NZ_JVPL01000241.1, from coordinate 17,279 downwards.
CGTTAATGAATAAAGATGACCCAAGGTGTCCAATCAGGATGCAATCGGTCCCAATCTCGGAAGAAATGCATAAAACCAAATATGACATGGAAGACCCCCTGCATGAGGATGAGGACTCCCCTGTACCGGGATTGACCCATAGATATCCGGATCGCGTTCTTTTTTTGGTGACGAATCAATGTTCCATGTACTGCCGTTATTGTACGCGAAGACGTTTTTCAGGCCAAATTGGCATGGGCGTGCCCAAAAAACAATTGGACGCAGCAATCGGTTATATCCGTGACACACCGGCAGTTCGGGATGTCCTTATTTCCGGCGGGGACGGATTATTGATCAATGACACGATCCTTGAATATATCCTCAAAAACTTAAGGGAAATTCCTCATGTTGAAATAATCAGGATAGGTACACGGGCACCGGTTGTTTTTCCTCAAAGAATCACTGAAAATTTATGTGCCATTTTAAAAAAATATCACCCGGTTTGGCTGAATACTCATTTCAATACCTCGATAGAAATTACCGAAGAGTCAAAGAAAGCATGTGAGATGCTTGCCGATGCGGGTGTACCTGTAGGCAACCAGGCAGTTATTTTAGCAGGGATAAATGACAGTGTCGCAATCATGAAAAAGTTGATGCATGATCTTGTTAAGATCCGTGTCCGCCCTTACTATATCTATCAGTGCGACCTCTCGGAAGGGATCGGTCATTTCAGGGCACCCATTTCAAAAGGAATTGAAATCATCGAAGGGCTCCGGGGCCATACATCCGGGTATGCAGTACCTGCCTTCGTCGTCGATGCTCCAGGAGGGGGAGGGAAAATCACCCTGCAGCCGAATTATATCCTTTCACAATCTCCAACAAAAACGGTGCTGCGCAATTTTGAAGGTGTGATAACCACATATCCTGAACCTGAGCAATATACACCAGGACTTGCAGATGATTATTTCAAAGGGGTATATCCTGATATGGAAGAAAAACAGTCAGATATAGGTATATCCGGTTTAATGAACGACAAGCAATTCAATTTAGTGCCTGAAGGGCTGAGGCGAATGAACCGACGTGAAAATTACGTGACCAACCCAGAGCATGATTCATTGAAGAGCAAACGTGAAAAGCGAGATTTGTTAAAAGAAAAGAAATTCCAGGCACAGCAAAAAAAGAGCACTCCTAAGGGGGATGAATAGCATGGAGTTGTGTCCATGGTGTGAGAAAGGGAAGCTTGCATCAGTAAAGGGGACTGTGTATTGGGAACTGCCGGATGGTACGAGGGCGGTTGAAATTACGGAAACCCCTTCATCTCATTGTGAAAGTTGCGATGCCTTTTTTCAAAGTGATGAAATAGTAAAGGAAATTGAAGATCAATTATTTTTAATTGATTCGAAAAAGCTTGAAAAACAAACGAAGTACAGTGAGCTAATGAACATGAAAAGGCTGTTGAAACGTAATTACTTTGACTTTTAGCGGCAGGTGTATTACTTTTCCATAAATGAATTAATCCCCTCATTTTAGACAGAACAGTGTAAACCACTATTTCTATCCTAGGTGAAGGGGATTTTCCATTTCAGAAAATGATGGCCAGCGTTTAAATTGGCTAATGAGTTTTTGAAGAAATTCCGCCAGCCTTCAAGCAGCATGTTAGGACATGCGCCACGTGTTTTATTATGGGAATGGGGTTTATTGGACGAAGAGTAGGATAAATAATATTGAAGCACTTCGCTTTCCTCGGATCATATAAAAAAATCTTAAAAGGATGTAATCAATATGGAATGAGTACGATATGTTAGTATAGCTTCGTAATTTAACGTATGCATTTTGTGTTGAAAAATCGCGGTTTTCATAAAATGAGGAAGAAAAAACCAAATTGTTTTTTAAAAAAGTGGACGGAAGCGAAAGTTTCCGATATATTAAAGCAGAAATCATAGTTATTTTAGGGGGGGGCTCGACATCATGAGACCATTTTATTTATATTTAATGAAATTTCGACAACCAAAGGAAATTGATGCAATCACTAAATTTGCCAATTATGCCTATGAGGATCATGGCTTCCCAAAACAATCGACTGATTATAATGAACTGAGCAGTTATTTAGAATTGAATGCAGACTATCTCGAAAGTATGTCAGTATTCGATCAAGCGTGGGAACAGTATGTCCAAATAGAAGAAGGGCTCATATTGGGAGATCAGGAATAGGGAGGATCGGAAGGATGTTAAAAAGCCTTCAAACCCGAATTTTGCTTTATTCTTTACTTATTGCAAGTGTTCCTCTTCTGATTTTGGGAATCATATCCTATGGATCACAACGCTCCCTTCTGGAGAAGGAAGCAAAAAATGCCCTGAATGCAGGTTCACTGAATATTGTAAATGAAACATACAGCTATTTGAACGAACGGATCAGTGATGTGAAGTTAATGAGTGCAAATTCTGCAATCATCAATCCTGGCCACTCAAAAGAAGAGAAGTCAGATGAACTAAAAAAGTTTATCGATGCAAAAGGAAATTATTACGGAGTTTTGCATTTGGATATGGAAGGCAATGTCATTGCAGATACATCCAATAAAATGATCGGGGATAACCTCGCGAAGAGAATATGGTTCAAAGAGGCAATAGAAGGTCATGAATTCCTTTCAGACGTATATAAAACCCGGGCTTTCTCAGAACCGATTATAGCTCTGAGTGCTCCGGTATATGATAATTCAGGGGAAATGATCGGAGTCGTATCCACAGCTTTCCGATTGGAAGGGCTTTGGGAGATGATGGAGAAAAAGGCTAATGAAATTAGCGATAAATACCCAGTCAACTTTTACATGATCAACCAAGAAGGCATCATGATTTCGAAAAAAGACCCACATGGCATGATGCAGGATTCTGCCCTGAGAGAAATGGGATTAACGAAAGATAAGCTGATGGGAGCATCGTTAACGGATGAATTATACAGTGAAGAGAATGGGGAAAAAATATATTCCATCAAGCCTGTCCATACGGTAGCACAAACAGAGAATAAATGGTTTGTTATTGTGGGTGCTGATAAGAAGCAGGTGTTTCAGCCTTTGAATGACCTATTGACACGGTACCTGACCATCTACAGCATCGTTTTTGTTTCTATCATTCTGGCTGTTTATTTACTAACAAAGACCCTCGTTCGGCCAGTTCAAGAACTTGTCGAAGCGACAGAGGATTTCATAGGAGGAAAGGAATTCATCATTTCCGATAAAAGAAGCTTCGAGGAAATGGAAAAATTGAACCTTGCCTTTCTAAGAATGATGGAAACGATAGAAGATCGTGAGAAGGAAATCGTCCGTACGGAAAAATTGAAATATGTAGGCCAGCTAGCTGCCGGTGTCGCCCATGAAATCAGGAACCCATTGACGACAATAAAGGGTTTTTTTCAACTATTGAAGAGCCAGGATCATGATAAATCATTGATAGAAAAATATAGCGATGTCATGCTTCATGAAGTGGATCGGGTCAATGTATTTGTGACACAACTTCTTGATTTGGCAAAACCGCATCAACTGGAATGGGAGAAAATCGATTTAAAGGATTTCCTTGATGAAATTATAGATACCTATACTTCCTCAATTCCGAGTTCTCATGTAAGAATAATTAATGGTATGACACAATCCGTCATTGTTTATTCAGACAGGAACCGGTTAAGGCAGGTTCTCTTGAATGTCTTGAATAATGCATGTGAAGCCATCGAAGCAAGGGGGCAGATTGAACTGCATCACAATTCCATCTCCCAATATATAAGATTAGTGATCAGCGATGATGGAAAAGGCATCAGTCCCGAGAATTTAAAAAATATCGGTATGCCCTTTTATACCACCAAACCGGATGGAAACGGATTAGGTGTGGCGACATGCATCCAGATAATGGAGGAATTAAAAGGGAAATTCCAAATTGAGAGCGTCCGCGACGAAGGAACGAAAGTGACGCTCACAATCCCCACTACGAACCGTCTCATTAAATGAGGCGGTTTTTGGTTGTAGTGCCCTTAAATAAATGGGCATGTTAATTAGCTAAATGAGCAAAATGCCCGCTTATTTCCATTAACCTCCATGTTTGTTTGTGCATATAATTTACTAATCAAACGATAAGGACCATATTGGGGGATGTCTCTTATGGGCAAAAAAAAACAGCCGAAATTTAAATTAGGCGATACAGTCGTAATAACAATGTATGGGACAGTCGGGAATATAACCGATGTGAAATTTCTCGATGGTGCTTATGTGTATGAAGTGAACTATAGTGAAGGTCTTTATATCGAAAAAACATTGCAATCGATAAATGAATATGAAGGAGAAATCCTTTATCCGAAAGAACAAATCGATATTGAATATAAATTTTTATTAGGTGACTTGGTCCAAGTGGATGGATATGAACAGGATTATTTCAAGATTATCGGCTATCGAACGGAAATTTGGCGCTATAAGGAAAATGCCTGGGAGGATGTAATCTATGAGTTATCAAGAATCTCTGATGGTGAATGGCTTGAAGCGCATGAAGAAGAACTGACTTTGATTGCCGATGCTAAACGTGCAGATGGAATCATTAAAAAGTTGGGTCTGCTCCTTCCTCAAAAGAAAAATGAGCTTGCTATCATTGCTAAACAAAACAACCCTGGTAAAGGTGAGCGAGAAATGACAATGACAAAAGATGAAAAAAAGGAAATGATTGATGGCCTGTTGGATTTATATAATGATTATTGTAAGCTCTACGAACATTTTGGCGATGATGAATATCGTCACATCATGAAGATCGCCCTCGCTAAAATAGAAAAGGCGGCAGAGGAAATTTATCCAGATCATAAAAAGAAGCAAACGAAGTGAAAGGCATCTATAAAGGGCAAATTCCAGATTCCCTATAGAAGTATCCATTCTAATTGAACACGAATGGAACTTGATAACGATAGACCCTTCATATGTTTTTCCATTAAGGGATGCCTTACTGGTATATTTGTCTCTACACATTCATAGACCTTTAAATAAGGGGGCGATGATTTGCGAGAAATTGAGGTTTTTATTGATACAGAAGAGATAGCGGAATTCTTTTTTCAAGAATTGATAAGACGGGGCTATCTTCCAACAGAAGCTGAAGTTGAAGATCTTGCTGACATCACATTCGAATATCTTCTTGAAAAATGCATAATTGATGAAGAAGTCGATGAGTAGCTGTCATAAGACGGTTAGCAGCTTCCTTTCCCTTAATTTTATTAACCATTAAAAAAAGACGGCGGACCTCCGCCGTTTTGTTTGCGATTTAGGAAGGGTGCCAAAAGTCGTTTCGTGATTTCCAGTTTTTCAAATTCCAGATAAGGTTCGATTTTCCTAACTTGTGGTTGATATGGTATAGTAGTTTTTGAATATCATTTCAACCACAAGTTAAGGAGGACATAGTCGTATGAGCGTACATATTGGTGCAAAAGAGAATGAAATTGCGGAAACGGTCTTACTTCCTGGGGACCCGTTGCGTGCAAAATATATTGCTGAAACATTTTTAGAGGATGCTAAACTTTATAACGAAGTTCGTAACATGTTTGGATATACAGGGACATATAAAGGAAAACGAATTTCTGTACAAGGTACAGGCATGGGTGTCCCATCCATTTCGATTTACGTGAATGAATTGATGAATAGCTATAATGTCCAGAAGTTGATTCGTGTGGGAACTGCAGGAGCGATTCAAAAAGATGTAAAAGTCAGGGATGTGATCCTTGCAATGAGCGCTTCCACCGATTCCCAAATGAACCGTATGACTTTCGGCGGGGTGGACTTTGCCCCGACCGCGGATTTCGAATTACTTAGAAAAGCTTATGACGCCGGCACGGCAAAGGGCTTGCAATTGAAGGTCGGTAATGTATTTACGGCCGATCAGTTTTATAACGATAATAGTGAATTGGAAAAATGGGCAAAATACCAAATACTTGCGATAGAAATGGAGTCAGCGGCCCTTTACACGCTTGCTGCTAAATTTGGACGCCAAGCTTTATCTGTATTGACCATTTCCGATCACATTTTAACTGGTGAGGAAACGTCGGCGGATGAGCGCCAGTCAACCTTTAACGAAATGGTTGAAGTGGCATTGGAAGCAGCTATCCAGGACTGATAATTGGATGTAAATGACAGGCGGGTGACCAGGAATAAGTGATGCTGTATAATGGCAGGTTGGATACAGGCTCATTTGTTCCAGGTATCCGCATTTTTGTAATATCAGGAGATGCCTGTTGTCCTTGGAGCATTCTCCATGATTTGAAGTTTATTAAAAAATACATATGGCTATAAGTTGTTATTTTTGATAACTATTATTTTTCGATTGGCATGAAAGCTGATAAAATAGGAATGAAATCGTTTATATCGTCATGAAGAATGAAAGTGGTGAGGCTTCAGTGGAAGAAGAAAATCAAAAACAGCCAAAAGAGGCAGGGAAATTCATTAAAATAAAGAAGTTTACGTTCATTATGGGGATTTTCTTAGTCATATTTCTAACTGCAGGGATTACTACAATAGCCTTGACCTTTGGAGATGAAAAAGTAGAGTCATTAGCACCGGATAAGCATGCGGAATTTGAAAAGCTGTATTCTACATACGATAAGATAAAAGATGACTATTATGAAGAGGTTGATGAAGAAAAACTTGTTGACGGCGCAATTAATGGAATGATCAAATCATTGGATGATCCCTATTCTGCTTATATGGATAAAAAGGAAGCATCGAGTTTCCATGAGAGCATCTCTTCATCTTTTGAAGGAATCGGTGCTGAGATTCAGGAGCAGGATGGACAAATCATGGTCGTCTCACCGATAAAAGGGTCCCCAGCAGAAAAAGCAGGGGTAAAACCGAATGATATCATATTAAGTGTGGACGGTAAAAGTGTTGAAGGACTCAGCTCTTCTGAAGCTGTCCTGAAAATCAGGGGCGAAAAGGGAACGAAAGTGGATCTTTCCATCTCAAGAGCTGGTGAGTCGGAACCGATTGAGCTCACCATTAAACGGGACACAATTCCGATTGAAACGGTATATGCGGAAATGCTTGATGATGGAGTTGCAAAAATTCAAGTGACCAGTTTTTCCGAACATACAGTTCAAGAGTTGAAAACGGCGCTTGAGGAAATGTCGAAGAAGGATATGAAGGGTCTCGTATTGGATTTGCGGGGAAACCCAGGAGGACTTCTTGATCAAGCAATAGAAATGGCAAGCCTGTTCATACCTAATGGGAAAGTGGTCCTTCAAGTTGAGGATCGCAGCGGGAAAAAAGATGTCTATAAATCGGAGAATGATGGAGAACTGAAAATCCCGGTAGTCGTGTTGATTGATGATGGAAGTGCCAGTGCTTCTGAAATCGTTGCAGCGGCTGTCAGTGAGTCTGCGGACATTCCATTGATCGGTGTCAAGTCATTTGGGAAAGGGACAGTTCAGACTGCCGAAGACTTTGAAGATGGATCTAACTTCAAATATACGGCAGCTAAATGGTTGACTCCTGAAGGCAATTGGATTCATAAAAAAGGGATCAAGCCGGATATTACTGTGAAGCTTCCTGATTATGCCAGCCTTCCGTACATTTCGCCTGACAAGGAATTGAAAGCATCCGATTCTTCGAGTGAAGTGAAAGCGGCTGAAGAGATGCTGAAGGAAGCAGGCCATGATCCGGGTAAGATAGATGGATTCTTTGATGAAGCAACCACGAATGCGGTAACAGCATTCCAAAGGGAACAAAAAATTAAAGAAACCGGCACCATTAAGGATGATACTACCGTGAAATTGATGCAGGTCATCCAGGAGAAAATCCTTAAGAACGACACACAAGTGAAAAAGGCAGTGGAAGTATTAAAGAAAGAAATCAATAAATGATTTTGACCGAAAAGCCTGTCAGCGAATATCGTTGGCAGGCTTTTTTGTCGTTTCATGCATAGGATTCCAAAATTAGGCAGAGAATAGGGGTAATTTTCCGATGAGGTGAGGTAATGAAAGAAAAGGTATGGTTCATATATCTATTGGTCTTGATTCTGGCAGGCTGCACCTATGCGCCTTTACCCAAACAAAATGGAAATGAAGGTACGGAAAAAAAACTAACCAATGAAGAGACTAAGGAAAGCGATAAAATATTTCTGTTAATTGGTGTTGACACAAGGGGAGAGCAAAAATCTCGATCAGATGCGATTATCCTGGCAAAATACTTTCCTGAGCAGGAAAAACTGAAGCTGGCTTCCATTATGCGTGATAGTTATGTGAAAATCCCCGGGAATAAATCAGGATATGACAAAATAAATGCTGCTTATTATTATGGTGGAAGGGAATTGCTCAAGAAAACCATACAGGAAAACTTCGATGTCAAGGTCGATCATGTAGCGGTAATCGACTTCCAAGGATTTGTGAAGATGGTGGATTTACTTGCCCCTGAGGGGGTGGCGGTGAATGTGGATCAGGAAATCATAGATGATATGAGCATCCAAGCAAGCGTCGGTAAAAATGTTTTACATGGTGAGGAAATATTGAAATATGTCCGTTTTAGACATGATGATGAAAGTGATTTTGGTAGGGTTGAGCGTCAACAAGAAGTAATGGTTCAATTAAAAACAGCGTTTATAAATCAAATCTCATCCTTCGAAGGGATGGCAGCCCTTCCTAGCATCATCGAACAAGGACTATCGTACTTGGATACGGATATTGGTCTGAAAACAATAATGGAAATGGGACCAAAAGCCGTTTTCCATACACCGGACACCGTCGAAACCCTAAGGGTTCCAGTGGAAGGAAGCTTTAAAGATGAAACATATCCCCAGTCCGGAGCCGTTTTGGAAATGGACTGCACTGAAAATAAAAAGGCACTTCAGGAGTTCTTTTCAAAATAATAAGAATGTCCAATTATCTTTTATTATCGAAGACATCCTTATACTGAAGATGTTCGAAATTTAATATTGTATTATAGACCTCGCAAGAATAATCTTAATTCAATCATCTTAAAAAAACGAGAGGGATAAAAAATCCTTCTCGTTTTTTATCACCAATGGATCAATTAATAAAATGCGGAATATTTTTAAAGTAATCCGGTGTTATGATGCCGTTTTCGGTAATGATGCTTGTAATTAGATGATTCGGTGTAACGTCAAAGGCAGGATTAAAAGTCTTCACGTTTTCCGGAGCGATCCTTACACCTTGAATGAAGGTGATTTCTGCTTCATTCCGTTCTTCGATCGGTATGGATGTGCCGGATTCGATAGAAAGGTCGAATGTGCTTGATGGTGCGGCTACATAAAAGGGGATACCAAAGTGCTTGGCTAATATGGCCAATCCCAATGTCCCGATTTTATTGGCTGTATCTCCATTGGCCGCAATCCTGTCGGCCCCGACGATAATTCTATTTATCCGTTTCTGGTGAATCGTATGGGCAGCCATATTATCAGAAATTAAGGTGACATCAACTCCCGCTTGCATCAATTCCCAAGCCGTCAAACGCGCCCCTTGCAGGACAGGCCTTGTTTCACATGCGTAAACTTTTAGCGGAAAGTCCCTTTCTTTAGCGAGGTGGAAGGGAGCCAAGGCTGTGCCATACCGAGCTGTGGCAATTCCCCCAGCGTTACAATGTGTTAGAATGGAATCTCCTCTAGTGAAGAGGGATAAACCATGTTCCCCGATTTTCCTGCACATTTCTTCATCTTCAGCAAAGATGGCTTTAGCCTCCGATACAAGGGCTTCTTTGGCAGTTGAAATGCTTTGAGCAGCCTGCAAGGTGTTCTCCATCCTCTTTAACGCCCAAAAAAGGTTGACTGCAGTTGGCCGTGAAGATGCGAGTTTTTCAATGTGCCTCGTTACATTTTTCTTGAATTCCCCTAATTCAGAGGTTGTTTCCTGTTTGGCACCAAGTGTAACACCAAATGCTGCCGTCAGACCAATTGCTGGTGCACCGCGAACTTTTAATGTCAAAATGCTGTCATATACATCATCAACAGAATGAAGTTCAATAAATTCAGTTATGGAAGGAAGGGCTTGTTGATTTAATAATGTAATATGGGTATCAGCCCATTGTACCGAATATGGTAAGGGTGCTAGTGTAGTCATGTGCAGGTCTCCTTTTAAATGGTTGAGTAAGATGGCAGTGTCCGTTGCTTCAACGCTTCAATGAGGGCTGGAACATCCAATTCCTCCCGTTTTTTAATTAAAAAAGTACCGATTTCCAATGTTGACGTTTTGGCTGCGATCCTTGATACTTTATCTTCAATGACGTTTAAATCGGCAACATGGGAAAGGCCAATGGTTCGCCGAATCAGTTCACAGCCTGCAAAACCGAATGCATCTTTTTTGAATTTTGTCAGCAAATAAGGCAGATACCCTTTTACATGGCGGAATGGGCTTTTATTTTGGGCTTCCCATAATTCGGTATAAGTTTCTTCAAAGGCATTCCAAAATTCATGAAGGTGTGAGAAAATCTCTTCCTTACCAGCGCCATTTCGTGTAATTGCCTGAAAAAGAAGGTTGGCGGTGTATTGACCAAGGTCAAAACCAACGGGCCCATAAAAAGCGAATTCCGGGTCGATAACCTTTGTTTCAGTTTCACTTGCAAATATACTTCCAGTATGTAAATCTCCATGAAGTAAGGCTTCCTGCTCGGTTTCAAAGCTTTGTTTCAGCTTAGCGACCTCAAGTATCACTTCTTGATCATTCCATATATTTTTGGCGGCATCAGTCAATTCCACCTCGAAATCTCCCGGGAGTTCCTCAAAAAATGGATCCGTGAAAATAAAGACCTCAGTTATTTTGCAGAGTTCGGGATTCGTGAAATGTCGGGCCACTTCCTTTTTCGCGGATGGTTTTAAATGATAATCGGATGTATAAAATGCAGTCTTCGCAACATATTCACCAATATGCTGTGAAAGCAATGGATATGAATCGCCATCAATCAATCCTGTTCTAACGATTTTCAAGTGCGATAAATCCTCCATGACTGTGATGGCAAGCTGTTCATCCGAATAGTAAACTTGCGGTACGAATTCGGGGCAATAACTTCTGAAATGAATCAGCGCATTCGCTTCAATGGCTGCCCTTTTCAATGTCAGCGGCCAGCTTTCACCAAGTACCTTGGCATAAGGGACCGCTTGTTTGATTATTATACCTTTGTTTGTGACCGTGTCTGTAATATGAAAAACATAATTTAAGTTTCCATCGCCGATTTCATTACATTTCAAACTTGCATCCGCATTGACCAACCCAAGTTTTTTTGCAAGAGTTATAGCTGTTTCGTTTGTCAATCTCTTAAAATTTGAATGGTTTTGAGTCATTCTTTTCCCCTCCAGATTCAAAATAAGAATAAAAAAGCCTCTTTCATATAGAAAGAGGCAGAAGTTTTGGCTTCGGACCTCTTATCTTCCAGAAAATGAATTCTGGTGGAATTAGCACCGTGCTCTGTGGATTTAATAATCCGGCGGAGAATCCGCCCCATTTCACAATGGTATTACAGTCGGTTGCTGGGCTTCATAGGGCCTTTATCCCTCAGCCTGCTCTTGATAAGAGTAAATGTTTTCTGAAATTTTAATCTTCGGGAAAATAATATCAACTTTTTAAATAGTTTGTCAATGGGTAAATTAATAAAAATCAGGACGGCGATCTTCGAATACAGGTATTTTGTTACGTGCTTCCGTAACTTTGTTGAAGTCCAAGGTGCCTGTCAATAGTTCGTTTCCTTCTCCGGCTTCACTTATGATATTCCCCCATGGATCAATAATCAAGGAATGACCCGCAAATATATTATTGACATCCGAGCCTGTACGATTAACGGCTACAACATAGGCTTGGTTCTCGATGGCACGGCTTATCAATAAAGCTCTCCAGTGATCGAGTCTCGGCTTTGGCCATTCAGCCGTAACGAACAGAACTTCCGCGCCTTGAACGGTATGGGCTCGCTGCCATTCAGGGAAACGAATGTCATAACAAATGAACCCGGCACATATTTTTTCATCAAGAGTAAATAAACCATCTTTTTCACCTGGCTGCAGGAAATGATGTTCATCCATTAATTGAAATAAGTGAAGCTTATCATATTCTTTAATGAGCTTTCCGTGTTTATCGATGATGATCATGGTGTTATAGATTCCCTTGCTTGTTTTTTTCGCAATGGAACCGCCGATGATGTGAATCTGGTGTTTCTGTGCCTGTGTTTTAAGAAATTCAATCGTTTTTTCTGCCTCTTGATCAGCAATCTCATTCAGCCTGGTCAAGTCGTATCCGGTTGTCCAAAGCTCTGGTAATGTGACGATATCGGGTTCGGACCGAGCTGCTTTTTCCATCCATTGCTCTGCAACCTGAAAATTGATATCTGGTTGCCCGAAGGCTATATCCATTTGAATACAAGTTATTTTCCACTTCATCGTTAAAACCCCCACACGTAAAAAATGCTTTACAAGACTACGATAAACATATATCATTTGTGACTAGAATTTCAAGAAATTTCAGAGAAGGTGTATAAATGGTGCAATTCGAAAAATCCGGACTGCTTCAGGACCTGCCCAAGCAGTTTTTTGCTTCACTGGTCGCAAAAGTCAATGCAATCACGGAACAAGGACATGATGTCATTAATTTAGGCCAGGGAAACCCTGATCAGCCGACGCCGGAACATATCGTCAAAAGTTTGCAGTCTGCTGCTGAAAAAACGATTAATCATAAATATTCGCCATTCCGGGGACATCAATATTTAAAAGATGCTGCTGCCGTCTTTTATGAACGAGAATACGGTGTCAAGCTGGATCCGAATAGTGAAGTGGCGATTCTCTTCGGGGGCAAGGCAGGTCTTGTCGAACTTCCGCAGTGTTTATTGAATCCAGGTGATACGATCCTTGTTCCAGATCCCGGCTATCCGGATTATCTTTCCGGTGTTGTTTTAGCCCAGGCAAAGACCGAACTGATGCCCTTGACAGAAGAAAATGATTTTCTTCCGAAATACGATGACATACATAAAGAAGTTCTTGATAAAGCCAAAATGATGTTCTTGAATTATCCGAATAATCCCACAGGCGCTTCTGCAACTGAAAGTTTCTTTGATGAAACCGTCTCCTTTGCAAAAGAACATTCAATATGTGTGGTCCATGATTTTGCCTATGGGGCGATAGGATTCGACGGAAAAAAACCGATAAGTTTTCTGCAGGCGGAGGGAGCGAAGGATGTAGGAGTTGAAATATACACTCTATCGAAAACATACAATATGGCAGGGTGGAGAGTCGGCTTCGCAGTGGGCAATAAGAGTGTAATAGAAGCTCTTGAACTATTACAAGACCATCTTTATGTGAGTCTTTTCCCGGCGATACAAGAAGCTGCGGCAAGCGCTTTGCTTGACTCACAGACCTGTGTAGAGCAGTTAGTGCAGATGTACGAGGGGCGAAGGAATGTTTTCATTGAGGGATTGAGGGCCATCGGCTGGGATGTCAAAGCTCCAGCGGCATCGTTTTTTGCCTGGCTCAAAGTACCTGAAGGTTTTACGTCCGAGAGTTTTGCGGACTATTTATTAACGCATGCCCATGTAGCTGTTGCCGCAGGGAATGGGTTCGGTGAATTTGGCGAAGGTTATGTCAGGGTAGGGCTACTGACTTCGGAAGAACGGCTGCAAGAGGCTGTGGAACGAATACGTACATTAAACTTATTTTAATGCAATATGATTCACCTTTAAATAGTTAAAACTTATTGACAAAGTAGGAATTACCTGTCAGAATACAAAATAAATTCTTAATCTTTCGATACTTGGATGCAACTTATATATCAGCGTTTTCTTATTTTGAGCAGGTGGAGGGACTAGCCCGATGAAGCCCAGCAACCGACCGTAATTCCATTGTAAAATGGGGCGGAATCCTTCCGCCGGATTTTTTTGAAATCCACAAGGCACGGTGCTAATTCTTGCAGCCGAGGGCTGGGAGATAAGAAGATGGCTTTTTAAAGCCTCTTCTTTATGAAGGGGCTTTTGCCATTTTGAGACCATCTCAGGTTATTAATGACATCGAGAGTTTACTAACGTGTTATAGGAGTGATCAGATGAGCGAGATAGTCGCTACTTATTTAATTCATGACTTTAATGGAAATCATGAGAAAAAAGCAGAGAGCATTGCCTTGGGTCTGACTGTGGGGACATGGACGGACTTGCCACATTTGGTACAGAAACAACTGGAAAAACATAAGGGACGCGTCGTATCGGTGACACCCCTATCTGAAGATGAGAGGGCAAACAGCTACTTTAATCGGAAAGTATACCGTTCGCTGATTAAAATTGCCTATCCGGCAAGGAATTTCTCCAATGATTTACCCGCAATCCTTACGACGGTCTTCGGCAAACTTTCATTGGACGGTGAAATAAAACTTATTGACTTGGATTTTGTCGGTGATATTCAAAAAGCTTTTCCCGGGCCGCAATTTGGCATTGAAGGCATAAGGGAAAAGGTTGGCGTATTTAACCGGCCCTTGGTGATGAGCATCTTTAAAGGCGTATTGGGAAGAGACCTACCATTTCATAATGAGCAACTGAGGCAACAAGCATTGGGAGGTGTCGATCTAGTTAAGGATGATGAGATCCTCTTTGATCAGGAACTGACTCCATTTTTCGATAGAATAAAAACGGGAAAAAGAATATTGAATGAAGTCTATGAAACTACTGGCCACCGGACTTTATATGCTGTCAATCTATCAGGGAAAACATTTGAATTATTGGATAAGGCAGAGCAAGCGGCTGAAGCAGGGGCAGATGCTTTATTGTTCAACGTTCATACATATGGTTTGGATGTATTGCAGGCCTTGAGTGAACATGATCGTATCAAGTTGCCGATCATGGCGCACCCCGCATATAGCGGAGCATTGGCATCTTCATCATTTTATGGTATCGGCTATCCATTATTGCTTGGTAAATTAGTTAGATTATCAGGTGCGGATTTATCCTTGTTCCCTTCTCCTTATGGAAATGTCGCACTTGAAAAAACGGAGACCTTAGCGATTGCTGAAGCTCTGACAAAAGATGAACTTGCATGGAAAAAAGCCTTCCCTGTTCCTTCTGCAGGCATTCATCCGGGCATGGTTCCGGACCTGATCAAGGATTTCGGGCATGATAGTGTAATTAATGCCGGAGGCGGAATTCACGGGCACCCTGACGGAGCAGAGGGCGGTGCCAAGGCTTTCCGTTCTGCTGTGGAAGCCGTTCTGGCAGGAAAGGAACTTTCTGAAGCGGCGGCTGAGGAAGAAACCCTAAAAAAAGCTCTTGTGTTGTGGGGAGGCCTATAAGAAATAATGAAACCGATCATCTTTTGTGATTTTGACGGAACGATCACCAACACAGATAATATCATTTCAATTATGAAGAAATTTGCGCCTCCGGAATGGGAAGCGTTGAAAGACGGTGTCCTTCAGCAAAAAATCAGTATATCTTCAGGAGTTGGGGATATGTTTTCCCTGCTTGATAGTGGCTTGAAGGATGACATCATCCAATATGTAAGAAAAACGGCCGGCATTCGTCCGGGGTTTTATGAATTCGTTGAGTATACGAAACAAGCCAATATCCCTTTATATATTGTAAGCGGGGGCATGGATTTTTTCATTGCACCCCTTTTGAATGATATCTTGCCAACAGAGTCCGTTTATTGCAACCATGCATTTTTTGATAAGGAAAAGATTTATATTGAGTGGCCACATGCTTGTGATGAGCAATGTAGTAATGATTGCGGTTGCTGCAAGCCATCCATTATGAGGAAAATTACAGGTCCGGAAGATTTTAAACTCGTTATTGGAGATTCAGTGACGGATTTTGAAGCGGCAAAACAGGCCGATTTTGTCATAGCCCGTGACATACTGCTTGAAAAATGCGATAGGGAAGGAATTCCACATCAAGGATTCGAAACATTTTTTGATGTAATTGACATTATAAAGCAGCAGGAGGTGGTTAAAGCGTGAACACTCATTCTAAAGAATGGCAGGAGTTGGCAGATATTAAAGCTGAACTGGCCGAAAGGGATTGGTTTATGGGAACTAGCGGGAATTTGTCCATCCGCGAACCCAAAAGCCCTTTCTTTTATATTACCGCAAGCGGTAAGGATAAAAGGAAGCAATCGGATTCGGACTTTTTACTGGTGGATTTAAAAGGAAAACCAGTTGAAGAAACGAACCTAAGACCATCGGCCGAAACTTTACTTCATACAGACATTTACCGAAAAACCAATGCGAACTGTGTACTCCATGTCCATACGGTTGAAAATAATGTGATATCGGAATTGTACGGAGATGAAGGCCAAGTTTCCTTTCGTAATCATGAAATCATTAAAGCGACCGGTCGGTGGGATGAAGATTCGGAGCTTCGGATTCCAATCATATATAATCACGCTGACATTCCGCTGCTATCCGATAAGTTCAAGCCGCATGTTGAAGGAGACTCTGGCGCTGTGCTGATACGCAATCATGGCATTACGGTTTGGGGCAAAAGCGGATTCGAAGCAAAAAGAATACTTGAAGCTTGCGAATTTTTATTTCAATATCAACTGTTGCTTAATCAACAAAAGGCGTTTGCAGGTTCTATAAGATAAATACTCATAGAGGAGGAATGAATGATGGCGACGATCAGATTCCATGAAACAAACGAGGTTATTGAAAACGGTGAACAGGTAAAAGGTTTTTTAGAAACACAAGGGGTTATTTATGAACAATGGGACATTTCTAAATTACCTGCCCATCTTGTGGAAAAATACGATTTAACAGATGCTGACAAGGAGGAAATCCTTGTAACATTCCAATCAGAGATAGCGGAAATCTCTGAAAGAAGAGGCTATAAAGCCCATGATATCATCACATTATCCGATGCAAACCCGAACTTGGATCAAATGCTTGAAAACTTTAAGCAGGAACACCATCACGAAGATGATGAAGTGCGTTTCATAGCAGGCGGAACGAGTATCTTTGCCATTGAAGGCAATGATAAACAGTGGTTTGATGTACGGCTTAATCCAGGAGATCTTATTAGTGTACCAGAATCAACAAGACATTATTTCACGCTCGCGGAAGATAGGAAAACTGTTGCTGTCCGGATTTTCGTAACAGCTGCGGGATGGGTGCCGATTTACGAAAAAGACGAAGTTCAAGCATGAATCAATGTTGAAAAACCAGCTTACGGGCTGGTTTCTATTTGTAGAAAAAAGGGTTCGGAATGGTCTCATCTCGAACCATGATTTTAAAACAAGACCTGATTATGCTTAATGGTTTTTTCCTGTAATCCCCATTGGATTGAAGAAATTTACGACACTCCTGCCGAATAACTGGCTAGCCGAGACCCCAC